>NZ_ALAS01000183.1 GCF_000290615.1 Heyndrickxia coagulans DSM 1 = ATCC 7050 | reverse complement strand
AGGCATCGCTGGGTAGCTATGTGCGGAAGGGATAAGTGCTGAAAGCATCTAAGCATGAAGCCCCCCTCAAGATGAGATTTCCCACAGTTTTAACTGGTAAGATCCCTGAAAGATGATCAGGTTGATAGGTCCGGGGTGGAAGCGCGGCGACGCGTGCAGCTGACGGATACTAATCGATCGAGGACTTAACCAAATAGAAAAGCGAAGGTGCCTTGTTTAGCCCCGACAAGCGAATGTTCTGACCGGCATGGAGCCGTCTTTTGGCTCCGTGACGGGCAGGTTATTCGACCTCGAGGGGCTAGGCACCGGAGCTAGACAATAGAAAAGCGGAAGCGCCTTGGTCATCGGCGTACGGATTTCGGAGCTTTCGACTGAGATAAAGGAAACACGACGAGCCCTAAAGGCGAGTCGATGCCCGCTTATCGTAGGGAGAAAGCGCAGAAATACGCTAGCCGATAGGCGCTGGAGCTAGACAATTTTCAAAGTTAGAAACCAAAGCTATTCTCCGTTTACAGTTTTTTCTCCCATCCGGTTTTCAGGGAACACATCCCAAATAAAATACAGGTCCGGTGATGATGGCGGAAAGGACACACCCGAACACATCCCGAACTCGGAAGTTAAGCTTTCCAGCGCCGATGGTAGTTGGGGGTTTCCCCCTGCGAGAGTAGGACGTTGCCGGGCCAAAGCAAACCGCAGATTACGATCTGCGGTTTTTTCATGCACTTTATAAATCCGGTAGTTGGTCTTCCTTTAAATGGAACGCTCACATCAAATGAAGTAGTTGTTCTTTTAAATGGCTGCAGTTATGATATCCGGAAAAACAGATCGGCTTCAGTTTCATGTGCGTCATCAAACATTCCGGTTTCCTCCTTTAGTGTCCAAATAGATCATATTTTCTAACAAGGTGAACTGAACCAAGCCGGCTGGATTATTTGTTTTTCGCCTTTTTAATTTTATGATCAATGACGGAAATTCCGGTAAACTCTATCAATAAAATAAGAGGAATGAAAAGACTGTTTACGGTTTTAAAATATAAAACTACGATAAGAAACAGGAATAAAATGGCAGCACTAAAAATATATCTCAATTCTCTTTTAAATCCATCTTCATGCCCGGCTTCCCCCTTCCCTTGACGGACAAAGACGTTGATCATACACATGTAAATCGGTTTCATAGTC
>NZ_ALAS01000182.1 GCF_000290615.1 Heyndrickxia coagulans DSM 1 = ATCC 7050 | reverse complement strand
CAAGTGAAGCACGGTAGCCGAAAGTGTACAAAAAGAGTGTCTTGGAATACCCGATATTTAAACCTTGTCGAGAAAAACTTGACACATACTCTCCGGGTTCTTTTGTTGTATGCGCTCCGTTTCAGTGTTACAATACAATAAGGTATATTTCAGGAAACAAAATACACGCACCCGGCAAATCCTGGGCTGTATCATCGGAATTTTCCCCAAAAAGCATGGAAACCCTGATTTAACATGGCCGGGAAAACCCGGCGGAAAAAGAGACGCAGAAAAGAAACTGTGCTATAATTAATATTTAAAAGTCATGGCAATTACAATGATAGGGCCGAAACAGTCCTGTTTTGATACTGAAATAAAGGAGCGTTTTGAATGGTGGCTTTTTTGGACAAAGTTTTTGATGCCAACAAACGTGAACTGAAACATCTTGAGAAGATCGCAAACCAGATTGAAGAATTGGCGTCGGATATGGAAAGGCTGTCGGATGAGCAGCTGCGCGACAAAACGGAAGAGTTTAAGCAGCGTTACCAAAACGGCGAGAGCCTTGATGACCTGCTTGTGGAAGCTTTTGCGGTTGTCCGGGAAGGCGCCAGGCGTGTGCTCGGGCTTTATCCTTATCATGTCCAGCTGATGGGCGGTATTACGCTCCATGAAGGAAATATTGCCGAAATGAAAACCGGTGAAGGGAAAACGCTGACCGCCACGATGCCGGTTTATTTGAACGCCCTGTCCGGGAAAGGCGTCCATGTCGTCACGGTGAACGAATACCTGGCGAAGCGGGATGCCGAGGAAATGGGCGAGCTGTATAAATTTCTCGGGCTTACTGTCGGCCTGAATTTAACCAATATGTCGAACGAAGAAAAACAGGCCGCATATGCAGCAGATATCACATACGGAACGAACAATGAATTCGGCTTCGATTATTTGCGCGACAATATGGTGCTTTACCAGGAACAAAAAGTGCAGCGGCCGCTTTATTTTGCGGTCATTGATGAAGTCGACTCGATTTTAATCGATGAAGCGCGGACGCCGCTTATAATTTCCGGACAAGCTGAAAAATCGACAGCACTGTATACACAAGCGAACGCATTTGTGCGTACATTGGAAAAAGAAAAAGATTACACTTATGATGTGAAAACGAAGAGTGTGCTGCTGACGGAAGAAGGCATCACGAAAGCTGAAAAATATTTTCACATCGACAACCTGTATGATCTCCGCAATGTGACGATCAACCACCATATTAACCAGGCACTGAAAGCCAATGTTGCGATGCACCGGGATGTCGACTATGTCGTGCAGGACGGGGAAATCATCATCGTCGACCAGTTCACCGGCCGTCTGATGAAAGGCCGCCGGTTCAGTGAAGGGCTGCACCAGGCGATTGAAGCAAAAGAGGGCGTGGAGATCCAGAACGAAAGCATGACGATGGCCACGATCACGTTCCAGAACTATTTCCGGATGTATGCGAAGCTTTCCGGGATGACCGGTACGGCGAAAACGGAAGAAGAAGAGTTCCGCAACATTTATAACATGCGTGTTGTCGTGATCCCGACAAACCGCCCGATCATCCGCGACGACCGGCCGGATTTGATTTACAAAACGATGGAAGGCAAGTTCAGGGCCGTTGTCGAGGATATTAAGCAGCGCCACGATCTCGGCCAGCCGGTGCTTGTCGGGACGGTTGCAATCGAAACGTCTGAATTGATTTCCCAAATGTTGAAAAAGAGAGGCGTCCCGCATAACGTGTTGAACGCGAAAAACCATGCGCGTGAAGCGGAAATCATCAAACAGGCAGGGCAAAAAGGCGCGGTTACGATTGCGACAAATATGGCCGGGCGCGGTACCGATATCAAGCTTGGCGAAGGTGTCGTGGAACTGGGCGGCCTTGCCGTCATCGGAACCGAACGCCATGAATCAAGGCGGATCGACAACCAGTTGCGCGGGCGTTCCGGACGCCAGGGAGATCCCGGGGTAACACAGTTTTATCTGTCAATGGAAGATGAACTGATGCGCCGCTTCGGATCGGATAATATGAAGAGCATGATGGAACGGCTCGGTATGGATGATACGCAGCCGATCCAGAGCAAAATGGTGTCGCGCGCCGTTGAATCCGCACAAAAACGGGTGGAAGGCAATAACTTCGACGCCCGGAAACAACTGCTCCAATATGATGATGTCCTCCGGCAGCAGCGCGAGATCATTTATAAGCAGCGCGATGAAGTGCTGACGGCGGATAATTTGCGTGAAATCGTTGAAAAAATGATCCGTTCGGTCGTAGAACGCGTTGTAAACGCCAATGCGCCGCTCCATGAAGATGAGGAAGAATGGAACTTGCAGGGCATTGTCGATTATGTCCTGACCAATCTGCTGCGTGAAGGCGACATCACACGGGAAGATTTGCTTGGAAAAGAACCGGACGAAATGGTTGACCTTATCATGGCAAAAGTGAAGATGCGCTATGATGAAAAAGAAGAAGCATTCGGGCCGGAACAGATGCGCGAATTTGAAAAAGTCATTTTGCTCCGCTCCGTTGACTCAAAATGGATCGACCATATTGATGCGATGGACCATCTCCGTGAAGGGATCCACTTGCGCGCGTATGGCCAGATCGACCCGCTGCGCGAATACCAGTCGGAAGGCTTTGCCATGTTTGAAAATATGGTTGCATCCATCGAGGAAGATACGGCAAAATATATTATGAAAGCAGAAATCCAAACCAACCTGGAGCGGCAGGAAGTGGCAAAAGGCCAGGCTGTCGTGCCGGGCGGGGAAGAAACCGCTGTGAAGAAAAAACCGGTCCGCAAAAAAGTGCGCATCGGCCGGAATGACCCTTGCCCGTGCGGCAGCGGCAAAAAGTATAAAAACTGCCACGGCCGGCTTGAGGCTTAAAATCAGGCAGGCATACGCAAAAAAAGAAGGGGCAAAACGCCGCCCTTCTTTTTTGCGGAAAACAGCAGAAAAAATTAATGAGGTGAATGGAATGGAATTATCGGAAATCAGAGCAGAATTGGAAAATACAGCTAAGAAATTAGCGGGTTTCAGGGGGTCTCTTTGAATTAGAAGAAAAAGAGACGCGCATTGCCGAATTGGAAGAAAGAATGCTGGAGCCTAACTTTTGGGACGACCAGCAGGAAGCGCAGAAAATTATTGATGAATCCAATGCTTTAAAAGAAATGGTAAACGGCTACCGTGAACTCGAGTCGCAACAGGAGGATCTCGAAGTCACGTACGAACTGGCCAAAGAAGAAAATGACCAGGAACTGAAAGAAGAGCTTGAAGCTGAGCTTGAAGGGTTTACGGAAAAATTAAATGAATACGAGCTGCAGCTGCTTTTAAACGGGCCGTATGATGCGAACAATGCGATCTTGGAACTGCATCCCGGCGCGGGTGGTACGGAATCCCAGGATTGGTGTTCCATGCTGCTCAGAATGTATACACGCTGGGGCGAGAAAAAAGGCTTTAAAGTCGAAACCCTCGATTACCTCCCGGGCGACGAAGCCGGTGTGAAAAGCGTCACCCTCCTTTTCAAAGGGCATAACGCGTACGGTTATCTTAAAGCGGAAAAAGGCATTCACCGCCTTGTCCGGATCTCGCCGTTTGATGCAGCCGGCCGCCGCCACACTTCGTTCGTCTCGTGCGAAGTGATGCCGGAAATAGACGACAACATTGAAGTGGAAGTCCGGCCGGAAGATTTGCGTGTCGACACATACCGGGCAAGCGGGGCAGGCGGCCAGCACATTAACAAAACGTCTTCGGCTGTCCGGATTACCCATATTCCGACCGGAATTGTCGTCTCCTGCCAATCGGAACGTTCGCAAATTCAGAACCGCGAACAAGCCATGAAAATGCTGAAAGCGAAATTGTACCAAAAAGAAGTAGAAGAGAAAGAGAAACAATTGGCGGAAATCCGCGGCGAACAGAAAGAGATCGGGTGGGGCAGCCAGATCCGTTCTTATGTTTTCCATCCATATTCCATGGTAAAAGATCACCGGACAAATGTTGAAACAGGGAATGTCCAGGCGGTGATGGACGGCGAAATTGATCTGTTCATTGATGCTTACCTGCGCTCACATATTTCGTAATAAGAAAAAAGTTTTCCTGAAAATTGAACGCATGACAGGCCCGGATGCCACAATGCCAGAAAATATATGAGGGGTGCGAAACAAGCGGTCCTGTATATTGGTGTGTGGCATCCGTTTTTTTTATGAAAAGGGGGATGGACATGGCAAAGAAAAGGAGAAAACCGGCGAACAAATACCGGACGATGATGATGGAATATGGATACATACTTGCCGGGTCGGCAATTGTCGCGATTACATTTAATGTTTTCCTGCTTCCGAATAATATTGCGTCCGGCGGCGTCAGCGGGATCAGCACGATTTTTCACGGGCTGTTCGGATGGAAGCCGGCCTATGTGCAATGGGGGCTTAACATTCCGCTGTTTCTTGCCGGCCTCATTTTTTTAGGTTACCAATTTGGCGTCAAAACACTTGTTGGCACCGTATTTTTGCCGTTTGTTGTTTTTTTGACGGAAAATTGGCAGCCGTGGACGCATGATGCACTGCTGGCTGCACTGTTTGGCGGAATCGGTGTCGGAGCGGGGCTCGGGATTGTGTTTCTCGGCAGGGCTTCAACCGGCGGAACCGATCTGGCCGCGCAAATTATCCATAAATTTACCGGCATCTCACTCGGGAAATGTGTGCTTGCGATTGACGGGCTTGTTGTCCTGTCAGCAGCTGCTGTTTTCGATATTGAAAAGGGTTTGTATGCAATCATCGGGCTGTTTGTCACAAGCAAGACCATTGACCTCGTCCAGGTCGGCCTGAACCGTTCGAAAAATGTGCTCATTATTTCCGACAAATACGAGGATATCCGGAAAGAGATTTTGTTCCAGATCGACCGCGGGGTTACAAGGCTCCCTGCATATGGCGGATTTACCGATCAGGAAAAACCGATTCTGATGTGTGTCGTCGACCAGTCTGAATTTATTAAGTTGAGAAACCTTGTCAAAACCATTGACGGGAAGGCATTTGTTGTTGTGATGGATGCCGCCGAAGTGCTGGGCGAAGGTTTTAACATGCCGTAGCCGCGCGTTTACGCGTTTTTCGTATTTCTTGCCATGCCCGGGCGGCCATCCGGTATAATGGAAGAAGAATGTGCACAGGAGGGAGGGCTAAGTGTGAAAAAATGGTGCGCAGCTTTGGCGGCGGTTCTGCTTGCAGCCGGGCTTGCTGCCTGCGGGAATGGGTCTCCATCATCAGGCGGCGGGAAAAACACGGCAAGTGGCGGCGATGCCGAAAAACTGGCAGACCAAAAATGTTCTGCCTGCCATGGCGACCAATTGCAGGGGAACGTCGGGCCGAATTTGCAGCATATCGGTTCTAAGCTTAGCGAAAAACAGATTTTAAATGTCATTGAAAACGGAAAAGGAGATATGCCGAAAGGGCTTTTAAAGGGAGACGATGCCCAAAAAGTCGCCAAATGGCTCTCCAAGAAAAAATGACAAAAACGGGCCGGTTTCCGGCCCGTTTTTTTAAATGCGGGTCTTAGAAACGGTCTGCTCTGTAACATCTGAAAAAAAGCCGGTCCAGTAAGAGATAAGAAGCGAGCGTAACGCAATCTTTTTGAAAAAAATGAAAAAATAAAATTCGCTTATTAGGAAATTTGAAACAAAACTGTAATGTCGCTTAAGGCAAGGGATGCTATAATGGTTAATGTGCGAATTTCGAGCAATTATGCGGATTCTCGCGCGTTGAAAAGAGAAAAAAGTCAAATTTTATGCAGAAAGGCTTTTACGCAGCCTTTTCTTACAGCAAATCATCCCGTGCGGATCTTTTACTGGGACGGGTGTGCAGGTATTGCAAAAATTGGCGTTTTTTGCCGGTGCCGTTGACACATTTTTCATTTCGGCATGCTACATTGAAAAAGCCAGGTGAGGAAATGATAGAATTAAAAGACGTCTATAAAAAGTACCCGAACGGTGTCATGGCCGTGAGCGGGTTAAATATAAAAATCAACCAGGGCGAATTTGTTTATATCGTTGGCCCGAGCGGCGCAGGCAAATCCACGCTCGTCAAACTGATTTACCGCGAAGAAAAGCCGACAGCAGGGGATGTCATCGTGAACGGCGTCAATCTTTCAAAGCTCCGGGACAAACGGATTCCTTATTTCCGGCGGCAGATCGGTGTTGTATTCCAGGATTTTAAGTTGCTGCCGACATTGACTGTATATGAAAATATCGCGTTTGCCCTCGAAGTGATCGAGCAGGAACCTTCCTATATCCGGAGCCGCGTTATGGAAGTACTCGACCAGGTCGGGTTGAAAAATAAAGCAAGAATGCTGCCTTCTGAGTTGTCCGGCGGTGAACAGCAGCGGGTTTCCATCGCCCGTTCCATCGTCAACATGCCGAAAGTGGTCATTGCGGACGAGCCGACTGGAAACCTCGATCCGGAAACTTCATGGGACATTATGAAAATCCTCGAAGACATCAACGTAACCGGGACAACGGTTGTCATGGCTACCCATAACCGTGATATTGTAAACACAAACAAGCACCGCGTCATCGCCATTGAAGGCGGGAAAGTGGTACGCGATGAGCAGCTGGGAGGTTACGGTTATGAAGATTAATACGCTTAAACGCCACTTCCGGGAAAGTTTTAAAAGCCTTGGCCGGAATGGCTGGATGATGTTTGCATCGGCAAGTGCCGTAACGATTACCCTGCTTCTGGTCGGCGTATTTTTTGTCATCATCCTGAACATGAATAAATTTGCTTCCGATATTGAAAACGACGTGGAAATTCGCGTCCATATCGATTTAGCGGCAAAGGCTGCCGACAGGGAAAAGCTGGAGAGCGAGATTGAGAGCCTGGATGCCGTCAATTCTGTCAAGTTTTCTTCTAAACAACAGGAATTAAAAGAATTGATTAAAAGAATGGGTGATGATTTTAAACTGTTCCAGCAGGACAACCCATTGTATGATGTATTTATTGTCAAAACAAAGCAGCCGACAGACACGCCGAAAGTTGCAGCACAAATTCAAAAAATGGACCATGTCGAATCCGTCATTTATGGTAAAGGAAAAGTGGAAAAGCTGTTCCATGTTTTAAGTATCTGCCGCAATGTCGGGGTTGTGTTAATCATTGCCCTGCTCCTTACGGCGATGTTCCTTATCTCGAATACGATTAAAATTACGATTTTTGCCAGAAGAAAAGAAATCGAGATTATGAAACTGGTAGGGGCGACAAACTGGTTTATCCGCTGGCCTTTTCTTCTCGAAGGGCTCTGGCTCGGGATCCTGGGGTCCATTCTGCCGATTATGCTGATTTCCTTCGGCTATTACTCCGTTTATAAAATCGTGGAGCCGAAGCTTCAAAACAATATTATCCATATGCTTGATATCAGCCCGTTCATTTACGGCATAGACGGCCTGCTGCTCGTGCTTGGCGTCTGCATCGGAATCTGGGGAAGTTCGATGTCGATCCGCCGTTATTTGAAAGTGTAACGGGAACGGCAGGGATGTATTCCGGTCCCGTCCGCCTGATTTTTATGCTATACCCTTTTCCGTTCGTTTTAAAACATAGGAAAAACGGGGCGTTGCGTCCCCGGATACATAAAACAAAACCATATTGCTCTGAGGGGGAAAAAGATGAAGAAGCGTTCCATTCTGCCTGCTGCCGTTGTATGCACGCTCAGCTTGGGCGGCCTGTTCGGCTACCAGTCCAATGCGAGTGCGGCAGGAGATTTGCAGCAGAAAAAAAGCGAGATTGAGAGTAAACTTTCCAATGTCCAATCCGAAATGGACAAAAAAGACAACCAGATTTCCAACATTCAAGAAAAGCAGGCTTCTCTCGGCAGCCAGCTTGAGGCGATTGAGTCTAAAATTCAATCGGCGAACAAAAAAATCAGCGAGCAGGAACAGAATATCAGCACAACGAAAAGCCAAATTGCTGATCTGAAGAAAAATATCGCCGAAATCAAAAAGCGGATTGAAGACCGAAACGCCATTTTAGAAGACCGCGCCCGCGCAATGCAGAAAAACGGCGGCGGTTCGGTTAATTATTTGGATGTTTTTTTGGAAGCGAAAAGCGTCGGTGATTTTATTGACCGCTTTTCGGCAATGAAGACATTGGTTGAAGCAGACCGGCAAATTTTGGAAGAACAGAAAAAAGATGAACAGGATTTAAAAGACAAACAGGCATCAGTAGAGAAGAAACTGTCCGATTTGGAATCGATGCTGTCTGATTTACAATCATTAAAAGACAGTCTGAAACAGGATGAGAGCGAGAAATCGGCGTTAATCAAACAGCTGGACAAACAAAAAGATAGCCTCAAAGAAGAGAAAATGTCGCTGAGTGAACAAAAGAGCATCCTGGCTGACCAGAAAGCTTCCATTGAAAAAGCGATTGCGTTTGCGAAAAAGCAGGCTGAAGCAAGAAAAGAGGCGGCGGCAAAAGCAGATGCAGCAGCAAAGGCTCAAACGAATACGAATGCAGGATCAACAGGTTCGAAAGCAGGAACAACCAGCGCTGCATCATCGGCCAGCCCAAGTTCTGGGAGCCATTCCGGCGGGCCGCTTCCGGAAGTCTCTTCCGGGGCCTTTACACGTCCGGCATCCGGATATATTTCATCCGGATTCGGCGAGCGCTCCGGCGGGTTCCATCCGGGCGTTGACATTGCCAACAGCATCGGGACACCGGTTGTCGCTGCAGCCGACGGTGTCGTGTTCAGGGCGTACCGCTCTTCTTCATACGGGAATTGCGTCATGATCACCCACTATATTAACGGGAAGTTGTACACGACCGTTTATGCCCACTTGAGCTCGTACAGCGTCAGCACCGGGCAGCACGTTAGCAAAGGGCAGCAGATCGGCGCAATGGGAAATACCGGGGAATCAACAGGGCCCCATCTTCACTTTGAAATTTATAACGGCCGCTGGACACCGCCGCCACATGCCGGTGCCCAAAACCCGAGAAACTACGTTAACTTTTAATAAAGGCGTGAAAAAGAACCGTATCTATTGGTGCGGTTCTTTTTGCATGCAATGGCAGGGAAAGTGCTGTATGATAGGTAAGACGCAAATATTATGGTATGATACAATTGTTATTTTTGCTGCGCAAACATATCCTATATCAATTTCAAAACACTTCACCGTGTTCCCGGATACCGGCCGGGAACAAACCTACAACAGGAACAAAGGGTGTACGAAAAGGAGAACGCAATGATTGTAACGGTACTATTGGTTATCTTGTTTCTTTTGAATTTTATTCTGGCAGGAACCGTTATTTTCCTCGAACGGCGGGATGTCGGCGCAACCTGGGCCTGGCTTTTGGTGCTGCTATTCCTGCCGATTGCCGGCTTTATCCTGTATTTGATATTCGGGCAAAATTTAAGCCGCCGGAAAATTTTTGACTGGAAGGTACAGGAGAAGATCGGCATTAAGGAAATTTCCCAGCAGCAGATTGAACTGCTGCGCGAAAACCGGTTTCCGTTTCATGATGAGCGGACAGCCCAGTATAAGGATCTCGTTTATATGCTGCTGATGAATGACGGGGCGATCCTTTCCCAGGACAATCACGTCGATATTTTCACAGACGGCAGAAAAAAATTCCAGGCTTTATTTGAAGACATCCGGAATGCAAAAGACAGTATTCATCTTGTATATTATATTTTCCGGAATGACCGTCTCGGCCATGAATTGATTGAACTGCTGTCCCAAAAAGCAAGAGAAGGCGTAAAGGTGCGGCTGCTTTATGATGATATGGGATCGCGGATGCTGTTCCGCCGCAAATTTTTCCGGCCGCTGATTGAAGCCGGAGGGGAAGTGGCGGCCTTTTTTCCAGCCCGTATCCCGCTCATTAATTTGCGCGTCAACTTCAGAAACCATCGGAAATTGGCGATTATCGACGGACGGGTCGGTTATATCGGCGGTTTTAACGTCGGGGATGAGTATCTTGGCCTGAATAAAAAATTTGGTTATTGGCGGGACACGCATTTACGGATTTCCGGGAGCGCTGTTTATGCCATGCAGACCCGCTTTATTTTAGACTGGAATCAGGCATCGCCGCATGATGTGAAAAATGAAGAACGTTATTTCCCGGTCATCCCGCCGCAGGGGGAAACCGATATCCAGATTGTCTCAAGCGGCCCCGATTCCGAATGGGAGCAGATTAAAAACAGCTACATTAAGATGATTAATTCCGCCAAAAAATATATTTATTTGCAAACACCGTATTTCATTCCGGATGACAGCCTCCTGAACGCGCTGACGCTTGCCGCTTTATCCGGAGTGGATGTCCGGATTATGATTCCAAATAAACCGGACCATATGTTTGTCTACTGGGCGACGCTTTCCAACATCGGCCAGCTGTTAAAAACGGGCGTCAAAGTGTACATTTATCAAAATGGGTTCATCCACGCGAAAATGATTGTCGTAGACGGGAAAATTGCTTCCGTCGGCACGGCCAATATTGATGTGCGCAGTTTCCGCCTCAATTTTGAAGTGAACGCCGTGCTGTACGACCGCGAGCTTTCCGGCACACTTGCCGGCATTTTCCGGGACGACATGGCCAAATCAACCGAATTAACGCTCCATGTTTACCAGAACCGGCCGCTTTATGTACGGTTTAAAGAGTCCATTTCCCGGCTGTTATCGCCAATTTTGTAGAAGAAAAAGAAAATTTTTCAAAAAAGGTTGACGGTTTGCCATTGGTCTTCTATAATCTTAAACAATAAGTCATTCAAAATTGAATTATGAAAAGAAACTCTTATCGAGAGCGGCGGAGGGACTAGGCCCTGCGAAGCCCGGCAACCTTCAGGCATTTGCCTGAAAAGGTGCTAATTCCTACAGACATGCGTCTGAAAGATAAGGGAGGAACTTACATACATTGTAACCCTCTTCCCTTACGAAGAGGGTTTTTCATTTCCTCTTCCATCTTTCGCAGGAAAATTTTAAAAAACCAGGAGGATTTAAAAATGACACAATCATCATTACAACCGGAAACTTTATTGCTGCACGGGGGCCAGGAACCGGACCCGGCGACAGGCTCGCGCGCCGTGCCGGTATACCGGACGACTTCTTACGTTTTTCCGGATACAGAACATGCAGAGGGCGTCTTCAATTTATCAAAAGAAGGTTTCATTTATTCCCGCCTTGGCAATCCGACTGTGGATGTGTTTGAAAAACGCGTTGCCGCACTGGAAGGCGGAACGGCGGCTGTCGGTTTATCATCCGGCGCGGCGGCTATTGCCTTCTCCATTTTGAATATTGTGCGTGCGGGCGACGACATCGTATCCGCCAGCAATCTTTACGGCGGCACATATAATTTGTTTGCCGTGACATTGCCGAAATACGGCATTAACGTCAAGTTTGTGGACGGGTCTGACCCTGAAGCGTTCCGCCAGGCGATCACCCCGAAAACGAAAGCATTGTATGCGGAAATTATCGGCAACCCAAGCCTGCAGGTGCTCGACGTGGAAAAAGTGGCGGAAGTTGCCCATGAAAACGGCATTCCTTTGATTGTCGACAACACGTTTGCTTCTCCGTATGGCTCGAATCCGATCAAATGGGGAGCGGACGTGGTTGTCCATTCGGCGACAAAATGGATCGGCGGACACGGAACGGCGATCGGCGGTGTTGCCGTTGACGGCGGGCATTTTGACTGGAACACAGAGAAATTCCCGGACTTCAGCGAACCGGATCCGAGCTACCACGGCTTGCGCTACGGCGTCGACACGGCACAGGCTGCGTTCGCCACAAAACTTCGCGTTCAGCTTTTGCGCGACTTCGGGCCGGCTTTAAGCCCGGACAACGCCTTTTTATTCCTGCAAGGGCTTGAAACGCTGCATTTGCGCGTGGAAAGGCATAACGAAAATGCGTTGAAAGTCGCGGAATTTCTGAAAAACCATCCGGATGTTGCATGGGTCAATTATCCGGGCCTTGAAGACCATCCGTCCCATGAGCTGGCGCAAAAATATTTAAACGGCGGCTACGGCTCCATTGTTAACTTCGGTGTGAAAGGCGGCCGGGAAACAGGGAGGCGCGTGATCGACAATATCAAGCTGTGGTCGCATGTAGCGAATGTCGGCGACGCGAAATCGCTGATCATCCACCCAGCAACGACTACGCATTCGCAGCTGAGCGATGAAGAACTGGAAAAGTCAGGGGTCACGGGTGATTTGATCCGCTTGTCTGTCGGGCTCGAAGCCGTCGAAGATTTGACAGCCGACCTCGATCAAGCCATTACAAAAGCGACGGCCGTTACAGCCCGGTAAAAGCAGGTAACGGGCCAGGCAGGTTCGTGCGAAGGCCGCCACGGCGAATGCCAACAGGCGATCCGGAAAACTTGCACGGGATCCGTTCCGGGCTGATCCCACTATACAATTTTGTCGGCACGGACGGCCTGCACACCTGTTCCGGATCGGGAGCTTATGGGTGCCGGCTGCACCGGAGACCGCCGGGCCGCTTGATGTTTTAAATGAACAAAACGCTTCAGAGGCGAATAGCGCTATATTGCAGGGAGGTTTTTGGATAAATGAGGGTGATTAAAGCAGCGCTGCTCGGCTTCGGGACGGTCGGCCAGGGCGTGTGTGAAGCCGTCCGGACCCACCGGGAGCAGCTGAAAGAAAAGCTGCATGCCGAGGTAGAGATTGCAGCGGTTCTGATCAAAAACCCCCGTAAAAAGCGGAACATTGACAGTTCTGTGCTCGTCACGACGGACTTCCGGGAAATTCTTGCCATTCCCGGCCTTGAAGTCGTGTTTGAAGCGATTGTCGGGGAAGAACCAGGCTTTTCTTACTGTTTACAAGCGATTGAAAAAGGCTGCCACGTCATTACTGCCAATAAAGTCATGTTTGCAAGATATGGGAATGTGTTGCTTGAAAAAGCGAAAGAAAAAGGCGTGTTTGTCGGTTATGAAGCGACAACCGCAGGCGGCATCCCTGTGATTCGGACGATTTCCCAGCAGCTTCAGGTCAATGACATCCAGCGTGTGCAGGCGATTTTAAACGGCACATCCAATTTTATTTTATCGGAAATGCGCGAAAAACATCTTCCGTTTGAAGAAGCGTTGGAAATCGCCAGGCAGCACGGCTATGCAGAAGCTGACCCGGGCAATGATGTGGAAGGGCAGGACGCTTTTTGCAAGCTGATGATCTTAAGCCGGCTCGTATTCGGAACCCAGCCGGACTGGGAGAAAGTAGAAGTTGAAGGTATAGGCGGGCTCTCGCTTGCGGATATTGAAAAAGCGGATCGGAAGGGGCTCCGTTATAAGCATATTGCGGACATATACCGTGACGGCGGCACGCTGAAAGCATCCGTTAAGCCTGTCCTTATTCCTTCCGAACATGCCCTTTATGCGGTGGAAGGCGTCAACAACGCCGTCACAATTTACGGCAGCCTGGTTGGAAAAATTACCCTTACCGGCCCGGGTGCCGGAAAATTTCCGACAGCCAGCGCCATGATTGAAGACTTTGCAGCAGGTTACCGGCCTGTTCCGCAATTGGATGCCGTTTCGTGAACCGGTTATCCGGGCGGATTTAAGTTCCTTTGTGATTCTAAGATAGCATTTCAGCGAGGGGAGAACCCCTCAACCTCTTTTCGGCTTCTTCCGTTTTTGCTTGCTCGGCTTGGCGGGAGAGGCTTCTTTTTTTACCTGTTTTGAATCCAATTGGCGAGAAAGTGACGGTTTACCCCGTTTTGAATCTAATTGTTTATGGCCTCATCCGCCGTTCGTGCCGTTTCGTGGACAGCATGGCCGGATGTCGTATCCCCTAAAGAAACCGGAGCCCGTTTGCAACACCCATTTTTTCGCTTCACGGCAGCCTGTTTTGCACCTTCTGCGGGACTTTCACCGGCTTTTTCCGCTGCCCGGCATATGCCCCCCGGCTTGTACATATATTGAATTATCGAGAGGAAGAGCCCCGCTTTTTGGCGGCGCTTCTTGTACAAGGAGGGCATCACCATGAAACGAAAATGGCTGGCGCTTGCGATTTCGGGATCGCTGCTTGCCGGTGCAGGCGGCGGCTATACGGCGGGCCAATGGTTTTTACAAAAGGACAAGGCAGCCCCCGCCCGCCAGGAAACAACCGGCGGGACAAGCAATATGCCGGATCTCGCAAAAATTGCCCAGGCATACCAATTAATTAAAAGTTCCTATGTCCGGAAAGTTGACGAAAAAACACTCGTGGAAGGCGCAATCAAAGGCATGGTCAGTACATTGGACGATCCGTATTCCGTCTATATGGACAAAGAGACAGCTGCGCAATTCAACGACACGCTGGATTCCTCTTTTCAAGGCATCGGCGCTGAAATCACCAAAAAAAACGGAAAAATACTGATTGTTTCTCCTTATAGAAACTCCCCGGCCGAAAAAGCGGGACTGCGCCCGGAAGACGTAATTACAACAATCAACGGAAAAAGTACGGCAGGCATGGACTTATATGAAGTGACAACACGAATCAGAGGAAAAAAAGGCTCCAATGTGAAGCTGGGCATTTCAAGGGCCGGTTCCGGCAAACAGATGACAGTGACGGTCAAACGTGATGAAATTCCGCTTGACACGGTCTACTCGAAAATGAAAAAGGCAAACGGGAAAAAAATCGGTTATATCGGCATTACCCAGTTTTCAACAGATACGGCAACAGATTTTGCGCAGCAGCTCGAAAAACTTGAAAACCGCGGCATGGAAGGGCTTGTCATTGATGTACGGGGAAATCCGGGCGGCCTTCTTTCCAGTGTTGAAGCGATTCTCAAGCAGTTTGTCACAAGGAACAAGCCGTATTTGCAAATTGAGGAACGGAGCGGGCACCGTGTCCAGTATGTGTCCAAACTGAAGAAAAAAAAGGCTTATCCGGTTGCGGTCCTCGTCGATAAAGGTAGCGCAAGCGCTTCTGAAATTATGGCGGCAGCGCTTCATGAAACGGAAAATTATCCATTAATCGGCGCCAGGACATTTGGCAAAGGGACGGTGCAGGAAGCGGTGCCGATGGAAGATGAGAGCATCATCAAACTGACCATGTTTAAATGGCTTACGCCCGACGGCCATTGGATCCATCATAAAGGCATTGCCCCGACGATTGAAGTGAAACAGCCGGATTATTTCGATGTCCAGGCTTTGCAAATCAGCCGCATGTTGAAAAAGGATATGAACAACGCCCAAATCAAAACCGCCCAGCAAATGCTAAAGAGCCTTGGCTTTTCGCCGGGCAGGGAAGACGGTTATTTCGATATCCAGACGGAAAATGCCGTTAAGGCGTTCCAGTTTGATAAAGGCCTTCCGGCAACCGGCAGCATCAATCAAAAAACGGCCGACGAATTGGAAAAATCGCTGTACAAAATGGCGCGCGAGGAAAAAAATGATTTGCAGCTGCAAGTGGCGTTAAAGGTTGTCAGCAAATAACGCCGCTTCAGCGGGCCGGGCTGCAAGCCAACATTCAGCAAATTTGCTTCTTCCTGCTCTCGCTCCTCATGTTTTTGCCAATTTCTGGCTTGTTTCAGCTTTTTGCATGGCGCGGTGCCGGCATGAGGATATTCCCGGAGCAGTTGCATAAGCGGTGATGCCGGTTTGGACAGAAAATCTGTGAGCCTGGAAAAAAACCCGGAATTTCGAAGCGCTTTTCGCCAAAATCTGCTAAAATAATACTACAAATAGGTACGTGCGGGGGATGGTGTTTCGGTTGGAACAGATTTGGCTCATTGAAGTGTTAAAAGGCATCGGAAGATTTTTTCTCCATCCGATATTCTATTATGCGCTGTTGCTCGCGCTCGTTTCGGGTGCGGCAAGAGTGAAGCGGGAAAGAAACGATTTTCATATCAGGGTTTATAAAGGATCGCTTGAACTGCGGTCTTTATTTCCTGCCGGGCTCGTATGCGGGCTGATCCTTTCCGCTCTCTCAGTGGCGGCAGGGTTTCAAGTGTCATGGCCTGTTCTTGCTGTGGTGGCGGCTGCGACGATTTTATTTTCGCTCGTGGGCCAGTTCCGGTTTCTCTCACCGGCATTTACCGCGGGCATACCGGTACTCCTGTTTTTTGTTTTCACATGGCTGCCGGTTCAACTGCCGGATTGGATGAGCGGCATAACCGATGCGATGGTTGCCGGGCTTTCCATTTTAGCAGGCCTTCTTTTGTTAGCGGAAGGCGTGCTGTTGAGGACAAGCGGCACGAAGCATGTTTCCCCGAAACTGCGGAAAAGCCGGCGCGGTTTGAATGTCGGCGCATTTGTGGCCAAAAAACTCTGGCTTGTGCCGGTCGTTTGTTTTCTGCCCGCAGGCCCGCTTTCGGTCAACGCTTCATGGTGGCCTGTTGTGAACTGGGGTGGGCATACGTTTTCACTGGTGCTTGTCCCGTTTTTAATCGGTTTCCAGCACCAAATCCAGAGCACTTTACCGCAGTCTGCATTGAAGCGGATCGGAACCTGGGTTATTTGGGCGGGCATCATGACGACCGCAATCGGAGCAGCAGGGCTCTATTTTCCTTATTTTCCTGCAGTAGCAGCCGTTTTTGCCATTGTCGCGAGAGCATGGATCTCCATTCACCACCGGATGCGTGAAAACAACGCGCCGTATTATTTTACACAGCAGAACAACGGCATGATCATTTTAGGGATCATACCGGGATCAAAAGCGGAAAAAATGGGGCTTTCAATCGGTGAAGTGATTTCCAAATGCAACGGGGAGCCCGTTCACAATACGGATGAATTCTACCGCGCCTTGCAAAAAAGCTCGGCTTATTGCAAACTGGAAGTCATCGGCACGAACGGGGAAATGCACTTTGCCCAGGGCGCGCTTTATGAAGGCGAACATCACGAACTCGGCATCCTGACCGTAGAAAACAACCTCAACGGGGAACCGAACCAGGTGGGATGAGAGGAAAATGAAAGCGGTGGAAACTTCCAAAAGGAGGTTCCGCCGTTTTTTTATGAAAAAAATGGCGTACAGAAACTTTTTCAAGAGGCCGGGTGCATTTTCAATGGCCATGATGCCAACCATTCCGGATACTACGGAAAGCACAATAAAAATATTGGAAATATAATTGACAATGATTCTCACTATCAATATAATTATCATTGATAATGAAAATCAATTACAACGAGCTGACAAAAGGAACGGGGGAGTACGAATGGAATGAAAAAAAGATATTTAGTGCCCCTGCTTGCCGTCCTGTCCATCATTTCAATTTTCATCGGCGCAGAAAATATCAGACCGGCGGATATGCTCCATTTAAGCAAGGAGCAGACGGAAATTTTGCTGGCAAGCCGCCTGCCGCGCCTGATCAGCATTATCATTGCGGGCATGGGCATGAGCATCTGCGGCCTTGTGATGCAGCAGCTGACGAGAAATAAATTTGTCTCCCCGACGACAGCCGGCACGATGGACTGTGCCCGGCTCGGCATTTTGGTTGCGATCATCCTGTTTTCTGCGGCAAGCCCGCTGATCAAAATTGCGGTTGCCTTTTGCTTTGCCCTGGCCGGCACCTTGCTGTTCATGAAAATACTGGGCCGGATTAAATGGAACGATACAATTTTCATCCCGCTTGTCGGGCTGATGTTTGGCAATATCGTAAGTTCTGTATCTACTTTTTTTGCGTATAAATACGACTTAGTCCAGAGCCTTTCTTCATGGCTGCAAGGCGATTTTTCAGGCGTACTGAAAGGGAAGTACGAGATGCTTTATTTAGCAGTTCCGGCCGTTTTGGTCGCGTATGTGTTTGCCAACCGGTTTACGGTCGCCGGCATGGGGGAAGATTTTGCCAAAAATCTTGGCTTGAATTACAAGCAGGTGATCAATATCGGCCTTGCCCTTGTCGCGCTGATTACTTCGGCAACGGTACTGACAGTCGGCACCATCCCGTTTCTGGGCTTAATTATTCCAAACATTGTGTCCATTTATCGCGGCGACCATATGAAAAAAAGCATTACGGTGACGGCGCTGCTTGGGGCAGTGTTCCTGCTGTTTTGCGATATTTTGGGGCGTCTTGTCATTTATCCATATGAAGTGCCGATCAGTTTAACAGCCGGCATCATCGGGAGTGGCATTTTTGTATATTTGCTGCTGAGGAGGCACGCTTATGCATAGCCGTTCCAAACTGCTTATGCTTGCCGTAATCGCATCAGGCCTCATTGCAGCATACATTTGCATCGGATCTTACTGGGATTTCAACTATATTATCCCGTCAAGAATCCGGAAAATTTCCGCCATCATCCTGACTGGCTGTGCGATTGCCTTTTCGAGCCTTATTTTTCAGACGATTACAAACAACCGCATTTTAACGCCGAACGTGCTCGGGCTGGATTCCCTTTATCTTATGATCCAGACGGCGGTCGTTTTCGCAATGGGAGCCAAAACGCTAACGATGATGCAGAGCCATGTCAATTTTGTGGTTTCACTCGTGGCGATGGTGCTGTTTTCTGCCGTTTTGTTCCACTTAATTCTTCGCCGGAGCAGGCAAAATATGTATTTTCTGCTTTTGATCGGGATGATTTTTGGCACTTTATTCGGCAGTTTCACTTCTTTTATGCAAATGCTGATCGATCCGAATGAGTTTCAGGTGCTGCAGGATAAAATGTTTGCCAGCTTCAACAATGTGAATGTCCATTTGCTGTGGGTTTCTTTTGTGCTTGTTGTATTGTGCGGGTTGTATTATTTGCGTTTTGCCAAGTTTATGGATGTGATGCTGCTCGGGCGGGATCAGGCGGTCAACCTTGGTGTTGATTATAACCGGGTAGTGCGGCATCTGCTTTTGATTGTCGTCATCCTTGTCTCCGTCTCGACGGCGTTGGTCGGGCCAATCACATTCCTTGGCCTGCTCGTTGTCAACGTCGCTTATCAATTTTTTGATACATACCGGCATACAATCCTTATACCGGGTGCAATGCTGATCAGCGTCGTCTTCCTGACAGGAGGGCAGCTGCTTGTGGAAAGAGTCTTCCAGTTCTCTGTTCCGCTCAGCGTCATCATCAATTTTGCCGGGGGCATCTATTTTATTTACTTACTTTTAAAGGAGAGTCGCGCATGGTAAATGTGATGAATGTCTTAAAAAGCTATGGGAGCAAGAAGGTCATTGACCATGTGTCTGTTAAAATTCCAAAGGGAAAAATCACTTCTTTTATCGGGCCGAATGGTGCCGGAAAAAGCACCTTGCTTTCGATCATCAGCCGGCTTGAATTTTCGGATGAAGGGGATGTGTACATAGACGGGGAGGCCGTCAGCCATACAAACAGCAAAAAGCTGGCGAAAAAAATATCCATCCTTAAGCAGTCCAACCATATGAACATTCGGCTGACAGTAAGGGAACTTGTCGCATTCGGGCGTTTCCCGCATTCAGAGGGGCGGCTCACGGATGCAGACCAAAAAATAATTGATAAAGCGATTTGTTATATGGAATTGGAAGAATACGAGAACCGGTACTTGGATGAACTGAGCGGCGGGCAGCGGCAGCGCGCTTACATCGCGATGGTGCTGGCCCAGAACACCGAGTATATTTTGCTTGATGAACCGTTAAATAATCTCGATATGAAACATTCGGTCCAGATTATGAAAGTGTTGCGCAAGCTTGCCGATGAGCTTGGGAAGACCGTTTTAATTGTCATTCACGACATTAATTTTGCATCGTTTTATTCGGATTACATTGTGGCGATGAAAGACGGGAAAATCGTGAAACAGGGAAAAACGGATGACATCATTCGCCCGTCTGTTTTAAAGGAAATTTACGATATGAATATCCAAATTCAGGATTACTGCCAAAATAAATTTTGCTTATATTACGGATGAAAAGAGGATTCGCGATGAGAAAGAGCTATTTGGCTGTCATGATGGTTTTGCTGTTAGCGGTATTTGCTGCCGGGTGCGGGACAAAAGAGAGTGCCGGGGGCAGCAATGCCTCAACAAAGAAAATAACGGTAAAGCATGAACTCGGAACCACAAAAGTTCCGGAAAATCCGAAGAAAGTCGTCGTGTTTGACTACGGCGTGCTGGATTCAATGGATAAGTTGGGCATTAAAGTGACGGGCGTACCGCAGGACAATCTTCCGCCATATTTGAAAAAATACAAAAGCAGCAAGTATGAAAATGTCGGCGGCCTCATGGAACCGGATTTTGACAAGATCAGTGAAATCCATCCGGACCTGATCATCATTTCCGGCAGGCAGCAAGACAACTACAATGAATTTAAGAAAATTGCCCCGACCGTTTATATGGGGCTGGATACGGCAAAGTATATGGATTCCTTTAAAGAGAACATGGAAACACTCGGCAAAATTTTCAATAAAGAAGATGCCGTGAAAAAACAACTGGCCGGTATTGACGATTCGATCGACAGCCTGCATGCAAAAGCGGAAAAAGTGAACGGCAAAGCGCTGATTGTCCTGACGACCGGCGGAAAGGTGAGCGCGTTCGGGCCGGGTTCGCGATTTGGCATCATTCACGACGTATTCGGTGTGCCGGCTGCGGACAAACACATCAAAGCATCCATTCACGGGCAGAATGTGTCATTTGAATATATCGTGAAAACCAATCCGGACTATTTGTTTGTCATTGACCGTGATGCAGCCATCGGGCAGGGCGGAAATGCCAAGAGCATCATCGAAAACGACCTCGTCAAGAAAACGAATGCTTACAAGAACAAACATATCGTTTACCTTGACCCGGGCTACTGGTACCTTTCCGGCGGCGGGCTCGTCTCCGTATCCGAAATGGTGAAAGAAGTCCGGAATGCGATTGATTAAGCCGTGCCAACGCCCGGTTTTAAAAATAACCCCCGCATATGGTGCGGGGGTTATTTTTACTCTGAATAAAATTTGCGGGCTTTTTCCAGGAAGGCCATATCCTCTTCTTCCAGTTCTTCTTCATGATAGATGGCTTCTACCGGACAAACTGCCTGGCAAGCGCCGCAATCGATGCAAATATCCGGGTCGATAAAGTACTGGTCTTCCCCCTCGGCAATACAATCCACGGGGCATACATCCACGCATTCGGCCGCTTTTTCGCCGATGCACGGTTGGGTAATTACAAATGCCATTTTCCAGATCACCTTTTTCCTATATGTTAATCATTATCCGTCTAGCGTTGCGTTTATATCCATCCATTTTGCCAGCCGGACATCCCCGGGCCGGCAGGGTGACAATACGCAATATTCGAAGCCGGGCGTCCATGTTTTATCTTTTAACGATCATTTTTAATATAACAAAATGGTAGGAATCTTTCAATTAGTATGTGTCAAGTTTTTCTCGATAAGGTTTAAATATCGGGATTCCAAGACACTCTTTTTGTACACTTTCGTATAGATTGATAACGGGGG
>NZ_ALAS01000181.1 GCF_000290615.1 Heyndrickxia coagulans DSM 1 = ATCC 7050 | reverse complement strand
CAAGTGAAGCACGGTAGCCGAAAGTGTACAAAAAGAGTGTCTTGGAATACCCGATATTTAAACCTTGTCGAGAAAAACTTGACACATACGGAAAAACTGAACAATTGCATCTTGCAGGATTCATGTTATAATAGTATGTGCAGGCCAGTTATATGTAAAATCTGCAGCGCCCTTTTTATATCGGGGACGTTACGGATTCGACAGGGATAGATCGAGCTCAGGCTGCGAGCCGGGGGGTCGTCCCCGTAAAAACGCAACGCCTAAAAATAACTGGCAAATCTAACACTAAACTCGCTTTAGCTGCCTAATAAGCACTAAGCGGATCCTCCCTCCATCGCCCATGTGGTAGGGTAAGGGTCTCAAATTCAGTGGGATACGCCGGCTGTCCTCCGCCTGGGGACGAAGGAAGAGACCAATCAGGCTAGCGCACCGGACGCCCGCTGGCAGGCAGATGGCTGCGCGAAACGCAAATATGCCAGCTACGCTCGTAGACGCCTGAGTGGCGATATCTCTGGACGTGGGTTCGACTCCCACCGTCTCCATTTTAAAAATTGGAAAGATGATACTGTTGAAAGTCCGTGAACCCTTGATATGGCTGGGTTTGCGGGCTTTTTGCTTTTGTGGGGAATAAGAAAGAATACGGGAGTTTTGGAAAACTTTTTGCATTCAATTTGCATTGTAAATCTGTCCATAGTGCCGGATTAAATGTGCAATGGCTCTGTTTCCGCCCCGTGAAAAAGGGCTGTCCAAAAAGTCATTCATGATGACAAAAATGACAAAAAAAAACGCCCTTTTCTCGTAAAATGTAAGTGAAGAAAGAGCGTTTTGATCAATCAAATGATATCATGCAAACTACACTTTTTCCTGAGGGACAAGAAAAAATGATGAAGGCTTATTGAACAGGCAAAATCCCTGGATTTGGCAAAGATGCTGGCCGCTTTGGCCGGGTTCGCCCACTCCAACTCAGGGTACCCGGTGGAATCCGCGGCGTACCCTTCTTTTTTTTATCAGAACACTTTCGTCGTCCAATCCTCGCAATTCCAAACATCGGTCGCAATGTCGCGGTAGAAATCAGGTTCGTGGGATACCATCAGGATGCTGCCGCGATACGCTTTTAAAGCGCGTTTCAATTCTTCTTTGGCGTCCACATCCAGGTGATTGGTCGGTTCATCCAGAATTAAGATATTCGTTTCGGTGTTTAAAATTTTACACAGCCGGACTTTGGCTTTTTCGCCGCCGGAAAGGACTGTGATTTTACTTTCAATATGTTTCGTTGTTAAGCCGCATTTTGCAAGGGCAGCACGGACTTCAGCCTGATTCATGCCCGGAAAAGTGTTCCAGATTTCTTCAATACAGGTGTTGGGATTGGCCTGTTTTACTTCCTGCTCGAAGTAGCCGATGTGTTGGTACTCCCCGCGTTCCACTTTACCCGAAATAGGAGGAATCAGCCCGAGAATACTTTTTAAAAGCGTCGACTTACCAATACCGTTCGCCCCTGTAAAAGCAATTTTTTGGCCGCGTTCCATTTTCAAGTTCAGCGGGCGGGAAAGGGGTTCATTGTACCCAATCACCAGATCTTCCGCCGTAAAAATCCATCGGCTGGTGGCACGTGCTTCTTTGAAAACAAACGATGGTTTCGGCTTTTCTTTCCCCAATTCAATGATTTCCATTTTGTCGAGTTTCTTCTGGCGGGACATCGCCATGTTGCGGGTTGCGACATTTGCCTTGTTGCGTGCAACGAAATCTTTCAACTCCGCGATTTCCTGCTGCTGGCGCTTGTATGCCGCCTCCAGCTGTTGCTTTTTCATCTCATGGACCTTTAAGAAGTTATCGTAGTCGCCGACGTAGCGGTTCAACTCCTGGTTTTCCATGTGATAAATCAGGTTTACGACACTGTTTAAAAACGGGGTGTCATGCGAAATCAAAATAAAGGCATTCTCATATTCCTGCAAATAACGCTTCAGCCATTCGATATGCTGTTCATCCAAATAGTTGGTCGGCTCATCCAGCAACAGAATTTCAGGCTTTTCCAGCAGAAGCTTCGCCAGCAGAACTTTTGTCCGCTGCCCGCCGCTCAGATCGTCTACATCACGGTCGAGCCCGACTTCGTCCAATCCAAGGCCGCGGGCAACTTCCTCCACTTTGGAATGGATGCGATAGAAATCATTGCTTTCTAACGTATCTTGCAGCTCTCCCACTTCTGCAAGCAGTGCATCGACATCAGCACCTTCATCGCCCATTTTTGCATAAAGCTTATTAATCTCTTCTTCAGTGTCAAACAGATATTGAAACGCAGAGCTCAACACCTCACGCATCGTCGTGCCCTTTTGGAGGACGGCATGCTGGTTTAAATAACCGACACGGACTTTTCTTGACCACTCGACTTTCCCTTCATCGGGCTGCAGTTTCCCGGTGATCATATTCATAAAAGTAGACTTGCCCTCGCCGTTTGCCCCGATGAGTCCGACATGTTCTCCTTTTAAAAGCCGGAAAGACACATTGTTAAAAATCGCACGGTCACCGAAACCGTGGCTTAAATTTTGTACGTTTAATATGCTCAATTTTGCTCTCCTTCACTTAAGGCTATATGTGGATATCTTGTTTTTGCTATCAAAAATTGCGTTAAAACCTATTATACAACCAAATTGGAAAGGAAAACACCATTGGGAATAAATTGAGGAAAAATGGCTGGGCCTGAAGCCCGAATTTTTGGCAACGGAAAAAGTCCATGTTTATGACCGAAACGAAGAAGTTAAAGGATGTAAAATGTCTTCTCGACCTGTTATTGTACTCTCCCCCGATATAAAATATCAAAACGAACTTCTTGATGGTACAGCTCATGAGGTCTATATTACATATTGAATATTTTTGGTGTCCATACTTGGATATTAATAAAGGCGCTTGTTGTAAATGCAATCAAGCGCTTTGTTCTTAGCCAAGTCTTCATTAAATATCAGACCTTTAAACCAATTAAACATTCAATCCTAAAATATTTCTGGGATCTTCTTTCTCCATATTAACAACATCTCTAAAAATTGCTTCGTTTCTATTGTATTTTCATAAGGCCCTTCAACCCTAAAAATGTTTTCAACAGTTGTTACATCTTTTTTTATAAATACGTTCGCAGCATTTAATTGAATTTCAAAGTCCTCGCATGAGCCATTTAAGACTTTTTCAATATCCTCTACATACTCATCTAATTCTTGCTCTGTGGCAATATCTTCTATAAAATCAGCAAATAACTTTATATCATCTGGAAGTTTTATCCTTAGAACATTAAGGGGGTCTCTATAAAAATTATATTGGTATTCATCCTTATTCTCCTTTATAGATTGGATATGCAGTAGCAATTGAACCATCCTTATCTAAATACATTTCCATTATGAGCCCAGCGTTACTTTTTCCAGAATACTTATTGTCGCCAATAAACTTCATCATGACATTTTTATAATAAGGTTTTCAAATTGAATTTATATAATACTCATTGTTATTGAGAAACTTTTTAAAGAAATCCTCTAATGAAGAAGCTATTGAAATATCAAAATAAAATACAGGATTATTTACTAATTCCAGGTCTATTGAAATATAAACATCCTCGTTTACTTCAAAAAAAATTAATTTATTTTCATCATAAAGTGCATCTAAATTCGCGGCGAATTCAAAAATCCCCTCTCCTAATCTGAAATCTGCTACAGCCCCCGCCCCTAATATCCTATTTATCGCATTAGCACTTTGGCCTTTAATAAAACCATAACCCACTTCTAAATAAAATTGCTTTAAATCGCTTGGAAAACTTATGTTCATTCTCTGCTCAGCGATTAAAATATCATTTTCCGTTACATTATAAATTTTATGCTTGTACCTATTCATAAATTCAAAATTAGCCAATTTGATCTTTTACCTCCTTGAAAACAGTTTTTCTGACGGCGCTCCCTTTCCATGTATGCCAGCTTGGTTTCATTCGGATATTTTGCAAGATGAATATTCCATATTCCACCACGCATGAGGGCCATCAAAGTTATTCTCAATGATATGATGCGCATCATACGTTTGTCCAATACTTCGGACAACTTCACGATTCTTATCCATCATTTCCTCTTCTGGAAATCCATCACGTCCCGTTTTACAACCTTTTTAAATTATGTTATAAAGAGGGTATTCAAAGTTTCTTATTTGGCTACTTCAAAAAGACAGGAGCATAAAAAGATGGAGACGACAACGGAAAAAAAACCGTACGGCACGGTGTTGATCCGTGCGAAAGATATACTGGACTATCTGGAATACCGGGTGGACCCGGTGAGCCTGCAGGAAATTTGCACGGCTTTAAATACGAGCAAATCCACGGTCTTAAAAATTTTAAATACCCTTTGCTCGATTGATTTTGTAAAACGGGATGAAGAGACAAAAAAATATACGCTTGGCACCGCGCTTATCCGTTACGGGGAAACCGCCCGCAAATCTTTCAATATTGTAAACGTGGCGGAAGCTGTGCTCGAAGAACTGAATGACACAATTGGCGAAACCGTCCACCTTGGTATCTACGAACAGGATCATGTAGTGTACGTGAAAAAGCTGAACGGAAAAGGGCAAATCATTTTAAGCTCGCAGGTCGGGCATACGCTGCCGCTGTATTGTTCTGCGATGGGAAAAGCGTACTTGGCTGAACAAAGCGAGGAAGATGTGCGTGATTATTTGTCCCGGATTACGATTGAAAAAAGGACGGAAAACACGATTACGGACCCGGAACAACTGATTCAAGATCTCCAGGAAGTCAAACAGCGTGGGTATGCAATTGACAACCAAGAAAATGAAAAAGATATTTACTGTATTGCGGTGGTTATCAAGCGGAACGGAAAAATCGAAGGGATGATGAGCGTTAGTGCCCCGCGGTTTCGGATCACAGAAGAAAAGAAGCAAAAAATGATTACAAGCATCCTGGAAGCGCGGCAAAAAATCGAAAGCAAATTGAATGGTTAATGGAAAAAACTTGTTCCGACACGGGGCAAGTTTTTTTATTTTCCCTTTCATGAAATGGTTTACATAGGAGAGAGTGTGTTGTAAAATGAAATTGAATTTACTATTCATAAATAAAGTTTATTATATAGAAATTAAAAGGAGCGTCCACCATGAAAAAAATGCAGACTTTGCAGGCGTTAGAAAAAAATGGAATCGTTGCCGTGCTGCGTGCAGACTCCGTGGAAAAAGCTTTGCGTATTACGGATGCACTGATTGCCGGCGGGATCAAAAGCATCGAATTGACTTTTACCGTTCCGAATGCGGATGTTGCCATCAAAAAAATGACGGAACTGTACCGGGACCGTGACGATGTCCTCGTTGGAGCCGGCACTGTACTGGATGCCCAGACCGCCCAGACCGCGCAAATGGCCGGGGCAAAATTCATCGTCGCGCCGACATTTGATCCGGAAACGGCTGCTTTTTGTAACCTTTATCAAATCCCTTATATCCCGGGCTGTATGACGGTGAATGAAATGAAAGCGGCCATGCAGGCAGGAGCAGAAGTAATTAAACTGTTCCCAAGCAATATTGTCGGGCCGGCATTTGTAAAAGACGTTAAAGCCCCGCTGCCGCAACTTGAAATCATGCCTTCAGGCGGAATCAGTCTGGACAATATGGAAAATTGGATCAAAGCAGGCTGTAAAATCCTTGGCGTGGGCGGAAGCTTATTGAAACCTGCCGAAACCAATGATTTTGCAAAAGTGACCGAGACAGCAAGAGCGTTTGTGGACAAATATCAGCAACTAACAGAAGCCGTGCATCAGCAATCGAGGGGTCAATATGCCTAAAATTTTAACACTTGGAGAGATTTTGCTGCGCCTTTCCACCTCCCCGGGAGATCTTTTATCCTGCAGCCATTCTTTCAATGTAAATTACGGCGGGGCGGAGGCGAATGTTGCCACAACGCTTGCCAGTTTCGGGCATGACGTTGCGTTTGCGAGCAAAGTACCGGATTCCTCTTTGGGAGCGGCTGCAGTAAGAAGCCTCCGGGCAAGCGGTATTGATACTTCCCGTCTTCTAATGGGCGGCAACCGGCTTGGCATCTATTTTTTGGAACAGGGGGGCACATTGCGCAATTCCAAAGTGATCTATGACAGGGAAAGTTCCAGCTTTTCACAGATGGATATTGGCGAGTGGGATTTTGACTGGCTTTTTGCGGATGTGGCCCTTTTCCACCTGACCGGCATTACCTTTGCTGTGGCCGAATCATGGAAATATTACGGGCAAATTCTCGTTAAAGCGGCTTTTGACCGCGGCATCCCTGTCAGCTTCGACATCAATTACCGGCCGGCAATGTGGACGATGGAAGAGGCGAGGGCAGCCATTATCCCGATCTTGCCGATGCTCACTTACTGCTGTGCCAACTATCTTGATGCCCGGAACTTCTTTGGTATCGATGCATCGGTGGCTGTGCCCGGCAATATGGAAGCATGTTACCGGGAAATTAGCCGCAAGTACCCGAATCTCCGCGCACTCTATGCGACAGACCGGAACGTTATCTCCCCGACCTGCCATGAACTCCAGGGCATGCTCTGGACTGGCGGCGTTTTTATACAATCCAAGCGTTACCGTATGGAGCAGATCGTAGACCGGATAGGCGGCGGGGATGCCTATGCAGCCGGGATGCTCCACGGCTTCTTAACCGGGATGGATCCGGAAGAAACCGTACAATTTGCGACTGCCACCTCTGTGTTGAAACATTCTGTGAACGGGGATGCCCTGCCGCTTTCAGCAGACGAAGTCCGATCATGGGAAGGCGCTTCCGGCCGGGAAGTCGTTCGGTAAACAGGTGCTCAAAAAAATCAAAAAAACTATTGAATAAATTTGAAAGCGGATTATAATAAGGAATGTAAGAACAAATAAGAAACTTGATTTCTAAATAGGAAATAAAAGGAGGGGCGAATTTGAAAAAATTATCCTACTCGTACGTGAAAGACCTGCAACGGTATCCCACAAAAGCCATTCAGTTTGGAGAAGGAAATTTTCTTCGGGCTTTTGTCGACTGGCAAATTCAGCAAATGAACAAACGCGGACTTTTTCAAGGCGGGGTGACAATTGTACAATCATTGCCACGCGGAAGAGTCGGGCAGCTTGCTGGACAGGACTATTTTTTTACAGTCATGCTGGAAGGAATGCAAAATGGAAAAGAAGTCCAATCCCATGAGATTGTTTCATCCGTAAATAACGGGATCAATCCTTATGAAGATTATGACGCTTATTTACAACTGGCACATGATGACAACATCCGGTTTATTTTTTCCAATACGACGGAAGCCGGCATCGTCTATCATGAAGGAGATGCATTATCCGACCGGCCTCCCGTAAGTTTCCCGGCAAAACTGACGGCACTGCTCTATGAAAGATATAAGGCCGGAAAAAAGGGGTTTTACATCATTCCTTGCGAGCTCATTGAAAATAACGGCAAGGCACTGAAAGAAATTGTGCACCGCTATGCGGATGAGTGGAAGCTTGGCGAAGATTTCAGCAGCTGGCTTGAATCAGAAAATACTTTCTGCTCCAGCCTGGTCGACCGGATTGTCCCGGGCTACCCGAAAGACCGCGCAGAAAAACTTTGGGAAGAATGGGGCTATGAAGATACGTTAATTGCAAAAGCAGAACCATTTCTCATTTGGGTGATTGAAGGGCCCAAGGAGCTGGAAGAAGAACTGCCGCTCAAAAAAGCGGGGCTGAATGTCGTGGTCACCGATCATTTAAAACCGTACCGCGACCGGAAAGTATACTTACTAAACGGCCCCCATACAACAATGGCTTGCCTGGCGCGGCTTGCCGGCATTAAAACAGTCGGCGGGGTAATGGAAGATCCCGATTTTTACCGGTTGATTGACCGCGAAATGTTTGCGGAAATCATCCCGTCACTGGATTTGCCAAAAGAAGAGTTGACAAGTTACGCGGCGGAAATTCAGGAACGTTTCAGAAACCCGTATATGGAACACCAGCTGGACGCGATTGCTTTAAACAGCGTTTCAAAATTTAAGGCACGCCTCCTGCCCATATTGGCGGAGCATGTAAAAAGATTCCACAAAATCCCGTCAAGAATTACGTTAGCCTTATCCGGGCTGTTGAAAATTTACGGAGAGCAGGATCATGCCTCTGCTAAAGCGATTGATTTGCCAGATGTTTTGAAAGAGTTTTCAATGACGTATCACTCCGACCGCTATGTCTGGGACATTTTAAGCAACGAAACCTTATGGGGAATGGATTTGACAAAAATTGACGGCCTGCCCGCTCAAGTTGAAAAAGGCTTACAGTTGATAGAAAAAGAGGGCGTTCGCAGGGCAGTGCAGCAGGCCAACGAGGAGGCATTACCGGTTGAAAAATAAAACCATTCAGCTAAACCCCCGGGATAATGTACTCGTTGCTCTTCAGGATTTAGAGCCGGGTGATGTCCTTCCATCCGGGGACAGGACGATCACCGTAAACGAGGCAATAAAAAGAGGGCACAAAATTGCTTTAGAAAATATCGGAGAGAACGCTGACATTATAAAATACGGGTCACCCATTGGACATGCGACAAAAAAGATCGAACAAGGCAGCTGGGTCCATACCCATAACGTGAGCACCAATCTTTCCGGAAAAGTGGAATACGTGTACAAGCCGGAACTGCATCCCCGCATCTTTCCGAAAGACAGCCGCACTTTTAAAGGATATTTGCGGAAAAACGGAAAAGCCGGGATACGCAATGATTTATACATCATCCCGACTGTTGGGTGCATCAATATGATCGGTGATCTCCTCGTTGACCAATTTAAGGCGAATCACCCTGATAACGGCGCATTTGATGAAATTATTTTGTTTAAACATCCATACGGCTGTTCCCAGCTGGGGGATGATTTGCAGAACACGCGCAAGATTTTAATGGATGCGGCCGCTCATCCCAATGCCGGCGGTGTGCTCATCTTTGGGCTTGGCTGTGAAAACAACCAGCTGGATGAAATGAGGGCACAAATGGGGGAATTTGATGAAACACGCGTAAAGTTTATGATTTGCCAGGATGTAGAAGATGAAGTGGAAACAGGCCTCCAACTACTGGAAGAATTGAATGAAGCTGCAAAAGAGGACAAGCGGATCGATCTGCCTTTATCGGAATTGAAAATCGGATTAAAATGCGGCGGCTCAGACGGATTTTCGGGCATTACCGGCAATCCGCTGCTTGGAAGATTTTCAGATTTTGTCATTTCTCAAGGCGGTTCCACTGTTTTAACGGAAGTGCCGGAAATGTTCGGTGCCGAAAAAATGTTAATGGCACGGGCAAAAGATGAAATCGTATTCAATAAAATTGTGAAGCTCATTAATCAGTTTAAAGATTATTTTGCTTCTTACGGGCAGCCAATCTATGAAAATCCTTCTCCGGGCAATAAGGCCGGCGGGATCACGACGTTGGAAGACAAATCTCTCGGCTGCACGCAAAAAGCAGGAACATCCGCTGTGGTTGATGTGCTGGAATACGGAGAAAAACTAAAGGAAAAAGGGTTATCCCTCCTTCAGGCACCCGGAAATGATCTTGTTTCTTCAACAGCACTTGCAGCGGCGGATTGCCAGATGGTCCTGTTCACAACTGGCAGGGGCACACCGTTCGGAACCTTTGTGCCAACTGTGAAAGTATCGACGAACACCGAACTTTACGAAAAGAAAAAGCAGTGGATTGATTTCAACGCGGGACGGCTGCTTGATCAAGAAATGGACGAAGTAGTGGAACAATTTATTTCTTTTATTCTTGAAGTCGCGAGCGGGAAGAAGACGAAAAATGAGATCCGCCATCTGCATGAGATTGCGATATTTAAGAACGGCGTTACTGAATAAACCATTATTCCATTCCAAAAAGAAGGTATAGAACATGTTCTTAAATCAAGATTTTCTCTTAACAACAGATTTTGCCAAGAAATTATTTCACAACCATGCCGAAAAAATGCCGATTATTGATTACCATTGCCACCTGAACCCGAAGGAAATCTACGAAAATAAAAATTTCAGGGATTTGGCACAAGTGTGGATCAATGAAGGGCATTACGGTGACCATTATAAATGGCGGTTAATGCGCGCAAACGGTGTCCCGGAAAAATATATTACGGGTGATGCTGACCCTTACGAAAAGTTTTTAAAATGGGCGGAAACGATTGAAAAATCAGTGGGCAATCCACTTTATGAATGGACGCATTTGGAGTTGCGGCGTTTCTTTGGAATTGATACGATTTTAAACCGCAAAACGGCACCGGCCATTTGGGAAAAGGCAAATCAATTGCTGGCGACAGATGATTTTAAACCACGGAATTTAATTAAAAACAGCAATGTGAAAGTGGTTTGCACAACAGATGACCCGGTGGATGACCTTCAATACCATAAATTGTTACAGGAATCCGAGACGGAAAATGGTTTTAAGGTGCTGCCGGCTTTCCGGCCCGATAAGGTGCTGAACATCCAGAATAAAGAATACGCTGATTATGTCCACAAATTAGCAACTGTTTCAGGCGTTTCAATCCAAAATTTCTCGGATCTCGTTTCGGCTGTTCGAAACCGAATTGAATATTTCCATGAAAGAGGCGGACGGTTATCCGACCATGCCCTGGATACTTTTACGTATGCAGAGGCGGCGCCGCAACAATTGGATGCGATCGTTGAGAAAGCGTTATCACAAGAAGCGTTGAGTTTAAATGAAATCAATCAATATCACACAGCGCTGTTAATAGAACTTATGCACATTTATCACGAAAAAGGCTGGGTCATGCAATATCACATTCATGCTTTCAGGAACTTAAATGGGCCCATGTTTGAAAAACTGGGGCCTGATACGGGGTATGATGCATTGAATGATCGAAGTATTGCAGAATCTTACGGGAAATTATTTGCCCGTGCAGAAACTGAAGATATCATTCCAAAAACGATTCTTTATTCTTTAAACCCGAACGACTGGCTCCCGCTTGTCACGATGATGGGCTGTTTCCAAAAAGATACGGTTCAGAAATTGCAGCTGGGATGCGCCTGGTGGTTTAACGATACAAGAAGCGGGATGCGTAGGCAATTGGAAATGTTTGCAGAAGAAAGCCTTCTGCCAAATTTTGTCGGCATGTTAACCGATTCACGCAGTTTCCTGTCATACCCGCGCCACGAATATTTCCGCAGGGTACTATGCGAGCTATTTGGCGAATGGGCAGAACGGGGACAAATCCCCGATGATGAAGAACAGATCGGGAAAATCATTGAAGATATTGCTTACCATAATGCTTATCGATATTTTGGTTTTTTTGAGTAATAAAGGCTTATGTTGTTCCAGAGTTGGAAGATTTCGCACTTTTTAATTAAAATAGGTGGTGCAGAAACATGGCTGAAAGCGTTGTAAAAACGACCGCGGAAAAGATAATTGATCCGCAGCATGCATCCAAGCGTATTTCGTTAAAAGAAAAAGTGAGTTACGGTTTTGGTGATTTTGGGAATGGTTTTATGTTTGATTTGGGGCAATCTTATTTGACCAATTTCTATACGGATGTCGCAGGCATTAGCGCTGCGGCAGCCGCCGGTGTTTTTTCGATTACAAAAATCTTTGATGCATTTATGGACCCATTAGCCGGATCCATCATTGATTCGAGAACCCCCGGAAAGCGCGGTAAGTTTCGTCCAGTTATGATGGTTTCTTCTGTATTGCTAGCGATTATGACAGTCATTATCTTTATAATGCCGTCCGGTTTATCACCAACGATGAAGATCGTTTACGCATATGCAACATATATGGCTTGGGGTGTTTTGTATTCGTTTACAAATGTGCCATACGGGTCTTTGGCTTCTGTCATGACAAGAAATGTAGATGACCGGTCCTTCATGGCTTCTACACGGCAGGCCGGCTCAATTGGCGCCCAATTGGTAACTGGTGTTGCTTTTGTTCCAATTATGCTGTTGTTCTCAAATACAAAAGTAGGTTATGCCGTTACTGCAGCTATTATGGCTTTCATTGGTATATGCGGTTTCTTTATATGCTATATCAATACAAAAGAACATATTCATGCTGAAAATTCACGAAGCAAAGAACGCGAAACGATGAAAGATTATCTTCGGGTCGTATTTACGAACAGGCCGCTGTGGAGCCTGATTTTAATGACATTATTTACAATTTCTGCTATGAATACAAACAACCAAATGATGATTTATTTCTGTAAATACAACCTGAATAACATCGGTTTGCAACCAATTATTAATTTTATCATGATGGGCTGCTCTGTTGCAGGGATTACACTCATCCCATTTTTGGTAAAAAAGTTTGGCAAGAAAAAAACAGCAATTGGCGGGCTTATCATTGGAGTCGTTGCGGACGCATTGAATTTTGTCATTCCAACCAACATTGTGACATTCATTATTTTAGTTACGATCGGGTATGTGGCTTTAGCCATTCCGAACGGTGTTACCTGGGCTTTTGTATCTGATACGATTGACTACGGCCACTGGCATACAGGTGTACGTAAAGAAGGGATTACCTATGCTGCCTTTAACTTCTCGAGAAAAATTGCCCAATCTATTGCAGCATTGGTCTCAGCAGGCATACTTGCTACAACGGGATATATTGCAAATGCCCATCAATCTTCAACAACATTGCTTGGAATTAAAGGGGCAATGACGATTTATCCGGCTGTCGCTTTACTGCTTGCTGCAATCATTATCACATTTTTATATAATTTGCCTGATGATAAATTTAAACAAATTGCAAATGATTTGGAAAACGGTCGTTGGGAAAAGGGTACATTTATTCAAGGATAAAAAGAAACAGGAGATAGAAAACACAGCATTTTACTTGATGTAATCATAAAATTTTGATAAACGGCTGCTTTCTTAAAATTCTAGAAGGCAGCCCTGTTCATTTAGTAATGATGTTTTATAGGTGCACTTATTGTTTCCTTTCAGGTCATTTTTTTGCTGTGTTTAAAGGCATATTCGGCGAAGAAGCTGTGAAAGTAAGCGGACTGTTCTCTCATACTTTCTCATACTTTGCTGCATGCCGTTTGCTTATTACTGATCAGCTATAGGGATAAGAAACATCTGTCCTAATTGATCTTTCCATTTTACCAAAATTATTGCTGGTACAGCATGGTCTCTGGAAATGACAGATGATCGTGAATTCGCGGGGCAGATTGTACTGTCGGCATTCAGCTTCTTTTTTTATAATTTCAATTATTAGGAGGCTTTTATATGAATCTCAACGACTTCACCCTCGACTTTTTCAGTTTAAAAGGCAAAGTGGCGGTGGTAACCGGGGCGGCGACAGGGCTTGGGCAGGCATATGCTGTTGCGCTGGCGAAAGCGGGGGCCGATTTGTATTTACCGGTGCACCGGTCGAGCGGCGAGGAGACGAAGTCCCTCATTGAAAAACAGGGCAGGAAAGCCGTGCTCGTAAAGGCAGATTTGAGCGGGAAAGAAGCAGCAAAGAAAGTGATTGATGGCTGCATTGAAACGTACGGCAAGATTGATATTCTTGTGAACAACGCTGGCATTATTAAACGGGCGCCGCTGTTGGAGTATAAAGATGAAGACTGGGAGAACGTTCTTGATGTGAATTTAAATGGCGTCTACTACTTAAGCCAGGCAGCCGCAAAAGAAATGGCGAAACAAAAAAGCGGGAAAATCATCAATGTTGCTTCTATGCTTTCTTTTCAGGGCGGGAAGTTCGTTCCGTCCTACACGGCCAGCAAGCATGGTGTTGCAGGCCTTACGAAAGCGTTTGCCAATGAATTAAGCACGTTCAATATCCAGGTCAATGCGATTGCCCCAGGATATATTGAGACTGCTAATACTGCCCCGATTCGTGCGGACGAAAACCGGAATGAAGAAATTTTAAGCAGAATACCGGCGGGCAGATGGGGACAACCTTTCGATTTAATGGGCGCCATCATTTTTTTAGCAAGCCCTGCATCTGACTATGTGACCGGCCATATTCTTGCAGTAGACGGTGGCTGGCTCGTGCGGTAAATCAACTTTGATTTATAAAAAATTCACAAGGAGTGATTGAAATGTCCCAAACCATGGAAACAAGATATACCCACAGCCCGGAAGACATCCGGCATTACACTACAGAACAGTTACGGAAAGAGTTTTTAGTGGAAAAGATTTTTGTTCCCGGCGAAATCATGCTAACGTATACCCATAATGATCGGCAGATTTTCGGTGGGGTTACACCGACAAATGAGCCGCTAGAGATCCGGCTTTCAAAAGAACTTGGTGTAGACTACTTTCTGGAAAGAAGGGAACTGGGCGTCATCAATATCGGAGGACCCGGCAGTATCACGATAGAAGGCAAAAAAGACCCGATGAAAAAACAGGACGGCTATTACATAGGAAAAGGGACAAAAGACGTCGTGTTTGAATCGGACGACCCCACTAACCCGGCGAAGTTTTATGTTGTTTCAGTGCCCGCGCATCACACATATCCAAATGTGAAGATCAGTATTGACCAGATTACGCCGCGTGAAACAGGTGAAGATCTGTCTATGAACAAGCGGAAAATCTATCAATATATTCACCCGAATATTTGCGAGTCCTGCCAGCTGCAAATGGGTTACACTGTGCTTGAACCGGGCAATGCCTGGAACACCATGCTAAGCCATACGCATGAACGGCGTATGGAAACGTATTTGTACTTTGACATGGAATCGGATACACGGGTATTCCATTTCATGGGCAAACCGGATGAAACCAAGCACCTTATCCTATCTTCAGAACAGGCGGTGATTTCCCCGAGCTGGTCGATCCATTGCGGGGTAGCGACGAGCAATTACACGTTCATCTGGGCAATGTGCGGGGAAAATATCACCTATGATGATATGGATTTTGTCCCAATGGAAGAGTTGAAATAGAATGTATAGCAATAAGCTTCTCTTCTCCAAAGAGGAGCTTTCTTTTTTTACAACACAATGCCGAAATTCCTTGACCAATCGCCATAATCCTCTATAATGAAATTGTAATACAAATAGTAAACTTAATTTCTTATTTAGAAATTATATGGAGGCGAATCAAATGAGCGAGATCATCACTGCCGGTGAGCCGCTTGTGTTGTTTATTGCGGATGAAAAGGGGCCGCTCCATGCTGTCCGGCATTATACCCGTTATATGGCCGGTGCGGATGTGAATGTATCTGTCGGGGTTTCCAGGCTCGGGCACACGGTTTCGTTTTTGACGCAGATTGGGGAAGACCCTTTCGGCGTATATGTGAAAAATTTCTTAAACAATGAGAACATTGATACCACCTATGTTTTTTCAACACCAACATATCCAACGGGTTTCATGTTAAAAGGGCTGTCGGAGATTGGCGATCCGGAAACCGTTTATTTCAGGAAGAACAGTGCTGCTTCTAAACTAACAAAAGAAGCCGTTCGTCAGGTTGATTTTTCAGAAGCAAAGATCCTCCATCTTGGCGGCATTTTGGCGGGATTAAGCGAAAGTGGTTACGAGACAACTTTGGCGCTGATTGAAAAAGCCCGGAAATACGGCCTTACGATTACGTTTGATCCGAATTTGCGTCCGGTAATTTGGGAATCGGAAGAAAAGATGATGGAACGGACAAATGAAATCGCTTGCCTTTGTGATGTCGTCATGCCAAATGCAAAAGAAGCACAGATTTTAACCGGCGAGCATGAAAAAGAAAAGATGGCGGATTTTTACTTATCCAGAGGTGTGCGGCAGGTGATCATCAATTTAGTGGAAAAAGGTTCGTATTCAAAGAAAAAATTGGAGGATGGTTCATTTGCTGAAGCGGCAGTGCCAAAATATGAAGTGAAACATTTGGTTGACCGCATTGGAGCAGGTGATGGTTTTGTATCCGGTATACTGGCCGGCATACTGGAGCATCTTGACGATCAGGCGCTTTTAATGCAGGGCAATGCGATTTGCTCCATCCAGATGCAAAGCCTCGGGGACAATGACGGCCTGCCGACGCGGGCAGCATTGGATGCGTTTATGAAATCGGCCGCCTTGACAGCGGCGAGGTAAAAAGTCTGGCATTCCTGTTTCAGGAGCCTCATAGAATAGAAATCGTCCGGCACTCTTGTTTTTTCCTGGAGTGCCGGGCTTTTTCCCTTTTCAAACCCTTTTGTGTGAAAAATACAAAAAAGTACTTGACCAAAAATGAAACTGTCATATAATTTTAAATGTAAACCATAAATTATTTTAGGTTGACATTTAAAAAGAGGTGACATTAGTGGATTGGACGAAATTGGCAGAAAAGGTGATTGAAGGTTATGTGATAAGGGAAGAAGAGGCCAAGGAAATTTTAACGGTTAGTGATCATGAAGTATTAGCACTTGTCCATGGAGCCTATCAGATTCGCCGGCACTTTTATGGAAAAAAAGTAAAGCTGAATTTGATTATTAACGCCAAAAGCGGACTTTGCCCGGAGGATTGCGGCTACTGTGCACAGTCGATTAAGGCAGCAACAAAAATCGACCGGTATCCATTGGTCAGCAAACAAACGATTGTGGAAGGGGCAAAGGAAGCGAAAAAGAATAAAATTGGTACATATTGCATTGTGATGAGTGGGCGCAGACCAACCAACCGTGAAGTGGATGCAGTGATTGCGGCAGTTGAGGAAATTAAACGTGATGTGGAACCATTAAAAATTTGTGCCTGTTTGGGACTCGTTACTGAAGAGCAGGCGTTTAAGCTGAAGGCAGCGGGTGTGGACCGATTTAATCACAATATTAATACAAGTGCAAATCACCATCCGAATATTACGACCACACATTGTTATGAAGATAGGGTCAACACCATTGAAAATGTAAAAAAAGCAGGAATCTCCCCGTGTTCCGGTGTGATTTGTGGCATGGGGGAAACGGATAATGACATTATCGATATGGCATTCGCGCTCAAGGATTTGGACGCTGATTCCATTCCGGTCAACTTTCTGCATCCTGTTAAGGGAACAAAGCTTGAAAATATGGACGAATTGACACCGATTCGTTGTTTAAAGATTTTGTCCTTGTTCCGGTTTATCAATCCCACAAAGGAAATTCGGATTGCTGGCGGGCGGGAATATCATTTGCGCTCTTTGCAGAATTTAGGGCTATTTATTGCCAACTCCATTTTTATTGGTGATTATTTAACGACAGATGGCCAGGACGCAAAAGAAGATTACCAGTTAATTGAAGATCTCGGATTTGAAATAGAAGAAAATCCGTTCGAAACAGAAGGCCAGCAGTTCACTTTGTATCATTCGTAGATACGCTTTACTCTTAAGCACCTCACATTCACGCTTGGCGTACCTTTTTTCATAGCAAATGATTAAAAAAAGCATTCTTTTTTTGGTACTGATCAACTTGCAGCCAAAGGAAAGGAATGCTTTTTAGCTATGGAATGGTAAAAACTGTGGCGCCCAACCCATTTTTTTATCATTCTCTCGTGATCTCGCGGAAATGTTCCAGCACAAATTGTTTAAATCTCCGGTTGCAGCGGATAAATATCTTCTCTCAATCCAGGCAATTCTCCGTTTTGGAGTGGTTTTTGCAATTTTTTTGATCGCTCTCCTTTCAAATAGGCAAAATGGCACCCTCTATAGGTATATGGACACATTTAGAATGATTGTTCACTATTTTTTTTAATTTGGGATAAAATTTACGAGATTTATTGATTATAATGGTGTTTGATACATAGAACAAAAGGAGGAGACAGATTGCGAAGATTGATTTTTTTCGGGGGTGCGGGTTTTTTGTTGCTGTTTGCGCTAAGTTTTGCGAAGCCTGCTTCAGCCGCCTCGTCTACCATGTATACGTGGACACCGTCGAAGCTTTATAAAACGGCGTCCGGCGCAGCTTACTTCAGAAATGTGAACAGCGGGATAGCGGTAACCGTCTACAGCAAGTCGGGCAAGCGCTATAAGGTGAAAGCAGGCGGAAGAACAGGTTACATTTATGCTGATAACCTGACAAGGAGCAAAGTGAAAAAAGAGGACTATTTTGGTTCGAAAATTTATAAGCAGGCGGCAGGCGGCCCGTATGTTGCTTCCGTACCGGCGGGGAAGATGATGTATATCAAAATGGAAGCAACGAAAAACGGCATGTATCTGGCCCACGTAATCGGAACCGGGTACAGCGGCTATGTTGACAAAACCCATTTTATCAAGCCAGTTGTAAAATATACGTGGATGCCGTCTAAATTATACACATCCGCAACCGGCAATTCGTATAAAAAGACGATTAAAGATGGGCAAAAAGTATCGGTTTTTAACGGGTCGCACGGCCGTTACCAAGTAAAAGCAGGCAGCAGTTCCGGATATATTTACGCGAATAATTTAGCCGGCACGCTGGCGAAGAAAACGGTCTATGTTTCTTCCAAACTGTATACCACTTCGTCCCATACAAAGTATACGGCTGTCATCAGGCCGAATAAGCAGGTATATGTGAAAGAAAGCACCCAAAATATGTCCCATGTCTGCGTTGTTGGGACAGCCCAAAGCGGCTGGATTTATACGAGCCACTTCACAAAACCTGCACCGGCAGCGGGCGGAACAACCAGCACGCCGAAGGCAACAGCAGGGACAAGCCAAACGGGGTCTTCCACAGCGGGCGGCACAACGGCGGGAACAGCAACCGGCAGCACGTCTGGATCTGCGTCCGGCATAACAGGGTCTGCCGCAGCAACAAGCGGCACAACTGCAACGACCACAACAGGCAACACTGGATCGGGTTCCGCATCCGCAACGACCGCAACGGGCAAGACCGGATCGAGTTCCGCGTCCGGGACGACTGCAACGAGCAACACTGGATCGGGTTCCGCGTCCGGGATGACTGCAACGAGCAACACTGGATCGGGTTCCGCGTCCGGGACGACTGCAACGAGCAACACTGGATCGGGTTCCGCATCCGCAACGACCGCAACGGGCAAGACCGGATCGAGTTCCGCATCCGGAACGACCACAACGGGCAACACCGGATCGGGTTCTACGTCCGGAACGACCACAGCGGGCAGTACCGGATCAGCCACTGCATCCGCCACGACGGCAAAGGGACTGGATGTCAGCCATTATCAAACATTGACACAGAGTAGTTTTAACCTTATGAAAAGACAGGGCTACAGTTTTGTCATCCTGAAAGCAACGGAAGGAACCGGGTATACGGACTCTAAGTTTTATACATATTATAAGTATGCCAGAAACGCCGGCTTGTCGGTCCATGCTTATCATATGATCGGCAATTCCACTACGGATCCCGCACAGCATATTGCAGAAGCCAAGCATTTTTATCAAGTGCTGGCCCAAACAAAGGCGAGCACCGGCTATGCTTTTACAGGTTACGCTTTCGAAGATATAGAACCTACCGGGACGAATAGCATTACAACAACTTGGTGGGCAAATGCGGCCCCGGCCTGTGCCGGCTATTTCTTAAATGAAATGCAGGCGCTCGGGCAGGCGAAAGTGGGTATTTATGCCGGCTACTTTAATTGGAACAGCTATCTTGAGGGCCATACAGATACTTGGCCCGGCAATACCAAAATTTGGCTGGCACGATATAACACCACGCTCGGTACAAATGCGGATGTTTGGCAGTACACCGAAACCGGAACCATTGATGGCATCACCGGCCATTTTGACCTTGATATCAGCTATGACCCTGATTTTTAAAATTTTTTCAAAAAAACGGCGAGAATCGATTCTCGCCGTTTTGATTTTGCTTCCATCAGCATCAGGGCCCGCCTAAGGTTTGATCGTAGAAATTTTCCCTGCCTGCCGGTCCAAGCCTCCACCTTGCATTCCCGTTTGTTGCCGGCTCAGGCCGATTATGCATTGTAAACTTGTCCATTCATCCGTTTTGGCCAAGCGGCTCAAGCGGGTGATCAGGCATCCGCAAATTCGCGGATTTTTTTGGCTGTTTTTCTGCTTACCCCTCCCGGCAGGACGGCAAACCCGTAGAGCAAAAGCATAAAGAAAGCACATCCGAATAGCCATCTGTACAGATACCGGTTTATGAAAGGTGCGGTAATCTGTTTTGATACGGTAAACGTAAGGTCTGTTTTTGCCATGGGTTTGCCATTTTGGTACAATTGACCGCCCCCGTACAAATCCATCTGCTCAAAATGTCCACCCCGGCCGTTCGCCTGAAGGAAAAGCCGGGCATGCGCCGGTCCGTGGAGCTGTTCGATCCGGAGCGAATAATGCCTGTTTTCGCCGGGCAAGGCTTTTTTCAAAAGAAATGCCTCATAGCCGTTTGTTTTTCGCTTATGGTTTGTAAATTTTCGTTCAAACACCATTTTTTGCCGTCCGGCGCTATTATGCCATAAAGAAACGCGGTATGCGGCTTTGCCGTGGAACCGGGCAGGCATAAAAGCGACCCGGTCGAAAGCTTTGTCTGCGATAAACGTTTGGGTAACGGTATGATGCCGGTCGACAAGCGCAACAGGTTTTCCTCTGGCTGCCTGCTGGTTGACGATATAATCCTCGTATTTTTCGGTTGTCCCTGTGAATGTTTTTTCATTCGATTTGGCGCAAACGGCGAGCAGGACAATAAGGCTTAAAACGAGCAGCCAGTTTCCCGCTGTTTGCAGTTTCCATCTTTTTTGTGCCGGCAGCCATTTTTTTGCTTCCAGGAACTGGCGCATTTTTTCAAGGCCCCGTGCAGCGCAAAAAATCATAAATGGCGTGAACAGGAGGGAGTAGCGCGGCTCTGCTTCCCAAATCAAAATGAAAAACAAATAGCTGCCAAATAAGCAAATTTGCATGAGCAATTGAACGTCAAACCTTATTTTACGGAAGAACGTTAAGCCGGAAACGGCCAGCAAAAAGAGCGTTGCAATATGAAAAACCTGGATGATAAACAACAGCACTTGATTCTGGTCTCCGTAAACATAGCGGTATGCGGCGTTGTAATGGTCCATCCGCTGATTGTACTTGGCGTAGGCCTGATCGCCTTGTGAAAATGTGCGGAAGGCTTTTACCGCCCAGAGCTTGAGCAGACCGGATGGCCCCCTCGTTTCGATCCGCTGTTTGATCAGTGCAAGATCCGCCTGTTTTTTTGCCTGTTGGGTAGGGAGGCGTTCTGATAATCTCGTATCCGCGACATTGTACCGGCCTTCATTTGAAAGGCCGAGCGCCAGCCAGTGGGTTACCGGCGCCTTGATGCTCGTGTTTTCCCGGTAGCCGAGATGGTGGTAATACGCCTCTGCTCCAAAGGTGACAGGCAAGAAAACAAGCATAATCAACGCTGCCCGCAGCACGGTTTGTTTCAGCCGGAGCGTATAGACCATGTAGATCAAAAGGGCAGGCAAAAACAATACCATATTTTCCCTTAACTGGCACCCAATTGCAAGCACTGCACCAAGCAGAAAAAGGTATGCCGGGCGCCCCGTACGGCTGTGGCAGTACCAAAAATACACCGCCATGGAGGGAAAGGCGATCGCAAGGCTTTCTGTATAAAAATACGGGATATAAAGAAAGAGCGGCAGCCATGTAATCGTAAAAACAAGCAGCAAATTTCCCGTTTTGCGGCCGGACGTTTTCACCGCCAGCAGCCAGAGAAAAAAGATCCCGATATTCAGAAACAAAGCTGCTGCCAGCTTATCTGCAATCAAAAACCAGTCCGGATTCCCAAACGCGGCATAGCGGTAAAGCAGGTAACGGGCAATGGTAATCGGCACATTATTCGGGTAGAGCTGCAAATAGTACTCATTTCCGAGCAATGTCCCGTGTTTTAATAAATACAAAGCTTCCAGATAAATATGGCCGCCATCCACTTTGGGCGGCTGCACCCCGTGAAACAGGATAAGGATCGCCGCTTCAATAGACAAAATAACGGCAAACAAAAAGGCTGCCATTCTTTTCAGCCCGTTGTCTGAAAGCCTTGCAAAAATGCGGCAACAGCCAAGATAAAACAAGATGGCGACTACAGCAAAGAGGAACAGCGCTGCCATCTGCCCGGTTGAAATATTCCATTTTCCATCAAGCAGCACGAAATGCGGGTCATCTTTTTCCGCCCACAGCGGCGCGATGAAAAAGCTGCCGATCGTGATAAGAGCGCATGATACGGTAAAAATGATACTGAAAAGACTGATGGTTATCTTTTTCACGAACATGGAGGGCTCACCTCATGGATTGTCTTTCCGCGCAATCTCCATTCTCATTGCGCAAGTTGTGTGTCTGGTTAGTGGTGCATGAAAACATTCTTTTTTATCATGCCCCGCCGCCTGCACTTCGTATTCTTGCATAATTTTCCAGATTTCTCAAGGGACCAGTATAGCTGCTTATTCTGAATAAACCGTGAGAATTCAATGAAAAAACCCGCAGTTTTTTCAGCGGTACGCGGAAATTGCGGCCAGCCGGCAGGTGTTTACGTGAAGGGTTTTCCGGGCGAAATGCCGCGCAGCACGGTTTTATCCTGAACCATCCTTTTGCCGGATTGGCCGTTTTTAAGGCGGTGAAATTCCGGCCGAAAAATGCCCGCAAAAACCCTGCAGGCGGCTTGCTGCTCAAAATACGGCCAATATTGGCAAAATACTTGTTGGAAAACACCCATCCGGTATACAATTCAATTGTTTAAAATCTGCTTTTTTGGTAAAAATCAGAATGAACTTCCCGGCAATTGCGGAAGTCTATTTATTATAGAGCCCTTGCCAAAATGCTATATCCCCTGAAACTGTAAGCAGTCAGACAATTAAAGGTCGTTGATTTATTCCACTAAAGAAAAAAGAC
>NZ_ALAS01000180.1 GCF_000290615.1 Heyndrickxia coagulans DSM 1 = ATCC 7050 | reverse complement strand
AATTTTGTTGTATTGAAAAGTCTCTGGTTTGTGTTAGAATAGAAATAGTCATGAAATCACTCCCTGGATATTTGGTCGTACTTATATCTTGACAAAGGAGTGGCTTTCATGGCTCTTTTTTTTCAAAAAAAAATCATCTTTTTCCGTTTTACAATATTTACCACAGGAATGAGTAGCTTAATCTATTGAAACCCGCCCAAAACCGACCAAAGTGTAAAAATTTAGACACTTATAATAAATAAATTTACCCCATTAAAATCAAAAAAAACTCACAATTTCTTTTTACATTTGTCATAATGTTCCTACAAACGTCTTTTTTCTTTAGTGGAATAAATCAACGACCTTTAATTGTCTGACTGCTTACAGTTTCAGGGGATATAGCATTTTGGCAAGGTCTCTAATCATGGGTTATCTGGTCTTTCAATACTTGTTGCATTTAATATTGCAATTTAAGAAAAAAATATTTATATGAGGAAAGTATGTTTTTACGGAAATCCTGTACCTGTGCCATGTGAAGCGCTTAACAAACACCGGGGCCGTTTGCACAGAACGGGGAACGCGGGGATACCCTTTTTTGAACACAATGTGAATTTTTTTAATGGACGTGAGATTTTTTATGAACATCAAGGATTTACAATACTATAAAAAGCTGTATCAGGAAAAGCGATATACAAAAGTGGCCAATTTTTTCCATGTCAGCCAGCCGGCAATTACCGCTGCTATCCAGCGGCTTGAAAAAGAGCTTGGTACGCAGCTGATCATCAGGGACCAGTCCCATCACGAGATACGTTTTACAGAAAGCGGCCGGCAATTTGAAAGGCATGCCACCCAGATGCTGAAAGAACTGGATATTGCCCGGAAGGAAATCCAGGCATTAAAAATGGAAAAGGTCTCCATTGGCTTGCCGCCGATTATAGGGAACTATTATTTCCCGGCCATTTCCTCCATGCTCGCCAAAGAGAATCTGCTGCAGAATATGAATGTGTACGAGGATGGTTCACAATCGCTGTTTCACAAACTGCTAACGGGGAAAATGGATATGGCCTTGCTGGGCGCAATCCATCCGATAGAAGACGAGCACGTAACGAGCCATTTGCTTGCCCGCAAAAAATTTAAAATTATTGTCAGCCCGCAACATTCGCTTGCTACGAGAAAATCCGTGGCTTTTCAAGAACTGAAAGACGAACCGTTCATTCAGCTGAGCGACCATTTTATTCACCCATTGGCTTTTGAAGGGCTCTCAAAAAAGACCCGGACCCATCCGCCGGTTATTTACCGGACAAATGATATTCAAATCATTAAAGGCATGGTTGTGATTGCTGAAAATGTCGGCATCAGCTTTTTTACAGAAATTGCCGTCCCGGAATACGCCCCTGTCATAGCATTGTCGCTCGCTGACCCCGGCCAGCCGGAATTCCTCATTTCCCTTGCCTACCGGTCCAATCACATTTTAACGCCTTTACAGCAAAAGTTGGTGGACGTGCTGACGAAGCAGGAGCAGCGAATAAACGGTTCCTGATCAATCTTTTTATACGGATTTCATATGCGGCTGCCGCCCATGCCAGAAACACAGCCTGGAGAAAAACATCATTTTTCCGATTGCCCATTTTCTGCCAAAAAAGTTGGCTCGCAAGCCTTGCCGCCGGACTTTATTTTGGATGCCGGTGCCGCGCCCGTTCCGGCATGGGCGTCTATGTAAAGAAACATTTTCAACCCCAAAAAGGATACGAAACCAATCGTATCCTTTTTTTATAATATGCCCGACTCTTTTCTTATGACTGGCGAACCGATTGTGTTTCCGGGCGGGCAGCGAATGCTTCATTTGGATGGAACTCTTTTTCCCATTTGGAAACAACAATACTGGCAAGGCAGTGGCCCGGTGTATTGCAAGCCGTGCGTGCCATATCCAGCACCCGGTCAATCCCGGCAATAATAGCCACACCTTCAGCAGGCAGTCCGACGGCTGTTGCCGTAGCCAGAAGCACAACGAGGGAACCCATTGGAACAGCTGCAATGCCTTTTGAAGTCGCGATCAAAACCGCCATGACAATCAGCTGCTGTTCAAGGCTCATCGGTATACCGAATGCCTGGGCAATAAAAATAGAAGCAACTGACAGGTACAATGTGGAGCCGTCGCAATTTAACGATAGCCCGGCAGGAATAACGAACGAGACAACACGTTTGGAACATCCGAATTTTTCCATCCGCTCCATAAGCTGCGGAAGGACTGTTTCTGTGCTTGTCGTTGAAAAAGTGATCAGAAATAAGTCCCAAACCATCCGAAATACTTTAAAATAAGGAATTTTGAACATCCAGGCAATCAGCGGGAACAGGCCGAATATGACGATGGCCAGTCCAAGATAGACAACCCCGATCAGTTTGGCCATCGGAATGAAAAGACTGATGCCAAACTGGCCGACGGAAGACGCCATCAGGGCAAAAACACCGATCGGCGCGGTAACCATGACCATCTGTGTCAATTTAAACATCACCTTCGAAGCCGATTCCATAAATTTCAATGCCGGCTCGGCTGCTTTCCCGATTGCACCGGCTGCCACCCCGAATAGAATGGCAAAGAAAATAACAGCCAGTAAATTATTTTGGTCCATTGCATTCACAATATTGTTTGGAATGATGTTGACAATCATCGTTTTAAAATCAACCACTGTGGACGCGTTTGCTTTTACTTGTGAAATATCTGTTTTGGCCAGATGCGATAGATCCACTCCAACACCGGGTTTTAAGAGATTCACAAGCAGCAGGCCGATGCCCAAAATAAGCGTCGTAACCAGCTCAAACCAAATGAGCGTCTTCAGCCCCAACGAACCCATCTTTTTCATATTCCCGTTTCCGCCGGAAGCCCCCACGACAATTGTTGTAAACACAATCGGAATGACAATCATTTTGATCAGGTGAATAAACATATCCCCGACCGGCCTCAACTTCGTCCCGAAATCAGGGAAAATTGCCCCTATTATGGCCCCTAAAATCAAGCCAATCATAACTTGAAAAGCAAAAAATTTTTTCATCTGATGCCCTCCCTCCAATGATAAATGAATCGTACGCAAAATACGGAAACTGCCAATTTTCACTCCTTTGCCATCCCAATTAAGTGCGAATTGAAAATCTTCACAATCTATTATACCTGACATTTAGGCGTCTTTAAACTACTACTCCGCCTTCCTAAACCGGTTCAGTGATCATGACAGGGCAAGGTAGTTCTCCATTGTATGTGAAGCATATTTGGAAATGATCAGTTTTACCTTGATCATATAGGGGCTGCTTTCAGGGGGAAATCGGGCCTTTTCATCATGCCGACCAGCCAAGCAAATTGTTCAACAGTTGCAGGATAAAGTGAGAAATGAAGCCAACCCGCTTCTCAATAAAATACAGGTTGTCGTTCATGTACTCTGAACCCGTTGCCAAGTTGGTCAACCAAGCATCTGTATTCGGAAAATCCCGCATCCGCAGCGCGACCAGCCTTGCTAAAGATGCGCCGCGAAAAATGATGAAGAAGATAACGGATGATATAGTTTATAAAGAAATCTTCCATCCTATGATTCATCCGAACAAGCTAGATTATACACCGGCAAAAGTGGAGAGATGGGCAACCATCTCTCCACTTTTGCCTTTGATTAAAATGATCTTTCCATTCCCCGCTTTGTTGTTAAATCAATGATCCGCTGGTTTCTGCTCCCGCGGAATGATAAGGTTAAATCCCGCTCTGCCAATAGGAACGGGCCATCAACGAGCACATCACAATATCGCAGCAATTCCCGTTTACAGGGATCATCGGAAGCGATTAATTGTTCAAATGTATAGCCTGAGTAAACCCAAATGTTTTTCCCCAGTGCTTTTAATCGTTTTGCCACTTCGCACACTTCTTGCGCTTGAAAAAAGGGTTCTCCGCCGGAAAAGGTTACATCTGTTAATGGATTGCCGGCCACTTCTGCAACGACATCTTCAACCGGCATCTCTGTCCCATTATGGATATTCCAACTCCGCGGATTATGGCATCCCTTGCAAAAGTGCGGACAGCCTGCAAAAAAGATCACGGTTCGCAAACCTTCACCGTCAACAACCGAATCGTGGATGATATTCATGACCCTCATTGATGTTTCACCCTTTCGCTCTCTTCTGCACGTTTGGCTGAATTCCACCTTTTCATATCGCCAACCAGGTAACCGGTTATTCGTCTAATGCGCCCAATCCTACCTTCATCGGCATTATGGCAAACCGGGCACTCATTATCAATGATTCCCGAATAACCGCAGACGCCGCACTGGTCGACGGGATGATTGATGGCACCATAGCCAATATCATATTGCGCCATGGCTTTTACCAATCGATCCAAAGCACGGACATTTTTTGAAACATCCCCATCACACTCAATATAAGTGATGTGGCCGCCATTACATAATTTATGAAAAGAACCTTCAATTTTTATTTTATCAATCGCCTTGATTTGATAATAAACCGGAATATGGAATGAGTTCGTATAATAGGACCGGTCCGTCACCCCGGGAATTTTTCCAAACTCTTTTTGGTCATTTCGCGTAAACTTCCCTGATAACCCTTCTGCCGGCGTTGCAATTAAGGAAAAGTTTAAATCATAAGTCTCACTTGCTTTGTCCACTTTCTCCCGCATATGCTGAATGATACGATACCCTAATTGATAAGAATCATTAGACTCCCCATGATGTTTGCCTGTCAGTGCAACCAGTGCTTCAGCCAGCCCAATAAAACCAACACTTAATGTGCCATGTTTTAATACTTCTCCTACTTCATCATCCGGGTTTAAATTTTCGCTATCCTGCCAAATATTTTCCCCGTACAAAAAAGGAAAATGTTTCGCCTGCTTTTTTGCCTGAAAATGAAACCGTTCTAACAATTGTTGAATGGCAAGGTGAAGATAACGATCTAGTATGTTAAAAAATTCACATTCATTTTTAGCAATCAGCGCTATTTTTACAAGATTAATAGAAGTAAAGGACAAATTCCCGCGGCGGATACTATTTTCTTTTCCATGGCGGTTTGCCATCACACGGGTGCGGCAGCCCATATACGCAATTTCTGATTCCGGCGTGCCGTCATAATAGGGACGATTAAACGTGGAATCTATAAAGCTAAAGTTCGGAAATAAACGTTTTGCCGTCGTTTCAAGTGCTAATTGGTATAAGTCATAATTTGGTTCCCCGGGTTCAAAATTGATCCCTTTTTTCATTTTAAAAATTTGAATGGGAAAAATCGGTGTCTCCCCTTTCCCGAGCCCGGCTTTCGTTGCCAACAACATATTTTTTACGAGCAATCGCCCGGCTTTGGACGTATCGGTACCGTAATTAATAGATACAAACGGGACCTGCCCTCCCCCGCGGGAATGCATCGAATTGCAATTATGGATAAAAGCTTCACATGCCTGGTACGCATCCCGGTCGGTTTCTTCCCAGGCTAATGCCTCAAGCTCTTCGTCTGTATAGCTGGTGGCATAGGTTTTCAAACGTTTTCTATTTTTATGGAAGGTTTTCTCTATGTAAGGAGCAAGATCATAATCAAACATCGGAAAACTTTGCCCGCCATGCTGCATATTTTGATTGGCTTGGAAAATAATCGCTGCTAAAGCCATCGCGCTGCCAATGTCTTTCGGTTCACGCATATACCCATGTCCGGTATTAAATCCGCCCTTTAATACCCCGCCCAGCGGAATCTGGCAACATGTGGTCGTACCCGTTACCATAAAATCAAGGTCATGGGGGTAAATAAAATTGTCATCAATCGCCTTTACGACCTCTTTGCTAAGCAACATTTGCTTTGCATAACTTTTGCTGACTTCAGAAGAGATTTTTGACATTTGCCCCATTGGTGAAGAGCCATCCATATTTGCATTTTCTTGCATTAAATCATGATTATGGGAAAACACAATCTCATTTAAGGCATGCAGGGGAAAACCGCCACTGGTTTCTTGTTCATTTTTTGTCATCATTTTACTGGTTCTCCTTTCTAACGCACCGGTTTTGGGCATGAAAAAATAGGTGGCACATCATGCATTTTCAATGAAAAAAGGCTGCGGCGTAGCGGCTTAAAATTTCCGCAACATCCTTGCCCGACCAACCCGTTCAATCGCGGAATAAACGGCGGCCAAAACGGCAAAAATTCCGCCCTCCGAAACATCAAGTTATGGCAGGCCTGGCTTGTGCTTCTGGCCCTTCTGATGGGCAATACAGCCGAACAGTTTTGTAGGCAGCCCGGATTTAAACTGGATTCCCTTTCAGACAGATCTGCCACCCTCACCCAAAATACTATATTTAGTATTGATTTCTGAGACAACTAACTACATATAGTATCCTACCATAGTGTGTTTTGGATTTCAATACGAAAGGGGGAGCGTCTCCGGAAAACGATTCGGGCCTTTCTTTTTCCCTTTTACGCTGGAAACCGGGAAACCGTAATGTTTTTCAACAAGACGATAGCCCCGTGGGGAATCATGTGTTGCCTTATGGAGGCAAATCGGTACCTGGGGAATCGCGTGATGCCTTTCCTTACTATCCTGGAAAATTGCACAGGCTGATTTTCATTCTTCTGCTGGTGCCGCGTTCACTGGGCATGAGAATCTACTTTGAAAAACACGGGCCTTCCCGAAAAACCCCGCAATGCCTTACATTTCCTCAAAAAAATGCCGCATTTCCCGGCGGCATCCCATTTTATCACGATTGCGTTTGCAGGCGTTCAGCTTCCTGGATACCTTGATTGATCTTGAGATAGATCTGGTCCGCTTTTGCGAAGTCCAGTGCCTCATCATAGTACATTTCCAGTTTATCGTTCAGCACTTTTGCCTCGTGCAGCCAGGCGGTCCCTTCTTTCATTTTGTCTTTGTACCGCTTATGGGCAGCTTGAATTTCGTTTGCGTATTTTTCATCCGTACCCGGCGTCACCGCAGCCGCGTACATATCTATCACTTCGTCCCCATTTCGCTCAGGGAAATATTCGTGCGGATCGGTGCTGTCAAAAATGCAAAACCCGAGTTCCCTGACGATGACCATATCAAGGCTGTTTGGATCAAATCCGCAATGGTAAATCTCAGTCGTGAATCCTTTTTCTGACGCTTTGGCCGCAATTTTTTTCAGCATTGTGGATTTGCCGGTTCCGGCCCGCCCCTTTATAAAATAGCGTTTCGATAGCCCCTCCGTCAGATTTGGGATAAAGTCAACTGCTCCGTTTGGTGTGGCTGCCCCGAGAAAACGGTGGTATACCGTTGCGCTCTCGCCCCCGGTTTTCCCGCCAAATAGCTTTTCAATCAGCTGCTGTGTCACCTGGCCTGCCTTTTCAAAATCCATTTCTTTTAAGTAAATGGCCTCCAAGTCATCATGATGGCGCAAACTTTCCGCAAACGATTTGTACGCAGATTGATAGGCTTCCTGTATACGGCGATTCAGCTGTAATACCTCTTTTTCATATTTGGCGTCCAATGCGTCCTCCAGGATCATAACCGATCCATTTGCTTTCGGTTCAATCGCATACGGCGCATTCCCATCCACCACTCCTGTTTTTAATCCTGGAATCATCAGGCCATCCAGCGAATCAGGGGCAGACGGGCAATGAATCAGTTCAAGATCATAACCTTTTTTCTTCCACGCTTCCGCCAGTTTTTCCATGATGTATGATTTCCCTGTCCTGCCATTTAAAATAAACACGCGATCCAAACCCTGCAAACTTGAATCCAAATAATGCGCAAACCCTTTCCCGGTATTGCCGCCTGCAAAATAATGCAACACTTTTCTAGCCATATCCCGCCACTCCTCTGTTTGGATAATTAACGGTTTTCCACATTAGCCTATGCGCCCCGCAAAAAGGTTGTGATTTCCTCTTGCAAAGAAAAGAGGCCGGCCCGGAATCAGCCCGGGCCGGCCTCTTCTTAAAAGGTTTATTTCTCCCCGCTCAATTTAACCAAAATTTTCGCCTGGGATTTGTCTTTTGTCAAAGCTTCGAAGCCTTTTTCAACGATTTCTTCCAATTGGATATGGCTGGTAACGACGTCTTGCGGTTTCAATTGGCCGGATGCAATCAGGTTAATCGTTTGTTGGAATGTTTTCTTCGTGTAAACAATCGATGCTGTAACGCTAACACCTGTATTCGTTAACTGCATCGGGTTCCATTCTATCGGGCGTGCAAAGATAGAAATGACATCGACAATCCCGCGTGCTTTCGTTGCATCAAGTGCTTGTTTGAAAGTCGGAGCAACGCCGGCCACTTCAAAGGATACATCTACGCCGCCCGGAACAAGATCACGGATGGTTTGGACGGCATCTTTTTCCCCGGAGTTAATAATGTCGGTCGCGCCTGCTTTTTTCGCCAGGTCCAGACGAGGTTGCGACAAATCTGCCACGACAATCCGGCTTGCACCTGCCGCACGTGCTGCAACAATGGTCAATAATCCGATCGGGCCTGCACCAAAAATCGCAACCGTATCGCCAAATCTTAAACCACTATCTTTCACAGCCTGTACAGCAACCGCGCTAGGCTCAACTAATGCAGCTTCCTCCAAAGACAAGGAATCCGGCACGCGGTAAATATTATTTTCGTGAAAATATGATACGCCCTCTACTGTTTCGCTAGCACCAAAAGCCGCGCGATATTCTCGCATGTTCTCTCAATATTGGTAGCACCCGTTTGCAAAGCGTCTTCAAGCGCCATCGGGCGGGGCAGGATGCCAAAGATCGCATCAATGCCTTTTTCATATAAAACATCAATTTGTTCCCCGACATAACCGGCAACGGCAATTACGGGTTTCCCATGTTTTTTTGCTGCCCGGGCCACGCCATAAGGGGCCTTCCCGAACTGCGTCTGGAAATCGATGCTGCCTTCTCCGGTCAAAACGATATCAGCATCTTTTACTTTTTGCTCCAATCCGGTGTATTCCACGACAAGCTCGATGCCGCTTTTTAACACGGCATCCGTGAACACCATCAGACCGGCACCGAGGCCGCCTGCAGCCCCTGCCCCCGGGACCTCAGCAACATCTTTGCCAAGCTGTTCTTTGATGATGGCGGCATAATGCGAAAGGTTGGTATCCAAGAGCGCAACCATTTCTTTCGTCGCGCCTTTTTGCGGCCCGAATACATGAGAAGCGCCGTTTTCCCCGCATAAAGGATTGGTAACATCCGATGCGACAAAAATTTGCACCTCTTTCAAGCGCGGATCAAGGCCGGCCAAATCAATTTCCGCTAAATCCCCGAGTGCACCGCCGCCAAAAGGAAGCATCCCGCCCCTTTCATCTAAAAATTTTGCGCCGAGCGCCTGTGCCATCCCGGCACCCCCGTCGTTTGTGGCACTGCCGCCAATGCCGATCAGAATCTGTTTTACTTTTTTGTCCAGACAGGCTTTAATCAGTTCTCCGGTACCATAGGTTGTGGTAACCAACGGATTTTTCGTTTCTTTTGTGACCAAATGGATGCCGCTTGCAGATGCCATTTCAATTACTGCCGTTTCCCCGTCTCCGAGAATCCCGTAACAGGCTGTGACCGGATGTCCGAGCGGCCCTGTGACGGTTTGCTGGTAAATCGTTCCGCCTGTTGCATCCACCAGCGATTGAACCGTTCCTTCCCCGCCGTCCGCCATTGGAACCTGAATGCAAACAGCATCCGGGATCGCTTTTTTAATCCCTGCTTCCATTGCGGCACATACCTCTTTTGCCGTCATGCTCTCTTTAAACGAATCCGGCGCTAATAAAAAGACTGGATTTTTCATCATTTCACCCCAGTGAACTACCCACCACTTATTGACCTTGCGGTCTAATTGAAGTGGGGGCTTCTCGACTTATTGTTGCTTTTACTAGCCAACGAAAACTGACCGAGCTAACCCTCTTGTTCCAAGAGTTTTGTTACTTATGATAACGCGAATAAGCGTAATCCCTCATTTTTGATATTGATTGCTGAATTGTGATCGCGATCTAATACAAAGCCGCAAGAACATTTATATACACGTTCAGATAATGGCATTTCTTTTTCCTTGCCGCAACATGAACACTTCTTAGTGGAGGGAAACCACTTATCAATTTTCACAAGTTGTTTCCCTTGTTCTTTTAGCTTATACGCTAAGAAAGTAGTGAACATCCCCCAGCCGTTATCATGAACGCTTTTCCCAAAGTGAAGGGCTTGAGACATCCCTTTCATATTCACGTCCTCAATCACGACAGCATCAAAGTTAGAAGCTAATTCTTTTGACTTATGATGAAGAAAATTCATGCGTTGGTTCGCCACTTTCTCATGTAATTTAGCCACTACTAGTCGTTGCTTGTTCCAACGTGCAGAACCTTTCTTTCTTCGAGAAAGAATTCGTTGTGCTTTTGCTAATTTATCTAAGGCTTGCCGATAGTAACGTGGGTAATTGGCTTTTGGATTTAAGTCAATATTTTGGACACCAATAAGTGAAATTTAATTTTGATCTCATGCCATATTTTTCATGACATCGTTGGTCGCTTGACATGGAGCCTCTGCGGGCGTGGTGTTATGCGAAGGGCGAAAGGGGCAATGATTTCTTTCGCATGGCAAACAAGCCTACC
>NZ_ALAS01000179.1 GCF_000290615.1 Heyndrickxia coagulans DSM 1 = ATCC 7050 | reverse complement strand
AAAAATAGATGGAAAAATTTTCTAAATGTGGATAAGTCATTTTATCATAAAACATCTAAAAATTGATGAATTTACTCTTCAGAACTGCCCAGCCCATACTTGCGCTTGCCTTCGCCAAATTTGCCTTCAACGGCATTACGTTCAGAGGCATCCTGCCTTGCGACATGTTCTAAGGTTTTGTCTTCCATTTTGGATGGACGTCCTAACCTTGGCCCACTCCGACGAATGCCAAGAGATTTACAGTATGCCAGATTATTACGGTTTCGGTAAATTTTATCTGCCAAGATCGCTTCCGGATAAAATCCGAACCGGTTGTAGTAGTTTTCAACAAATTCCTTGAGAGTGGTCCCTTCATTGTAATTTTCCCAGTCGAGGTGCTCAATCAAGGCATAACCATCTACGACACTGATGGCGACTTTTG
>NZ_ALAS01000178.1 GCF_000290615.1 Heyndrickxia coagulans DSM 1 = ATCC 7050 | reverse complement strand
TCACGCTCTATTAGTCAGTATCTGTTTTTCAGATTCTGACCCACCTTAAAAATTTTAAATTTGTGTCTTGACGATGGGGTCCACCTTTAAACGTGTGATTGAAGGGGAACTTTCGTGAAATGACAATGATTTAAATTTAAGTATTAAACTCATAGGGGAAGCCACAATAAAGCGCAAACTGGCTTCCCCCCTTAATTGACAACAATTCCGTCAATTTTTGGACAAATAACACCGTCAATTTCCTGCCATTTTGGGTCGTCAGTAACATCTATTTTTTCAGGGAGGGCTTCCTGCATAGAGTAAGTAATCCTTTGCCCTTCTTCCTTTATCACCATATTATTCACTCCCACATTGCTCGTTATATTTTAGCAGGGGTTTAATCAATAGTTTCACTGCACAATTCATAATCCCTCGTACAACATACGTGTCTACAACTTCAAACCCTTGCTCACTATAGGCTTTTTCATACGAACGGATTAGCTCTTCAACACTGTCTTGATGACATGCAAAATGCGATACTCTCGTTCCTTCCCATTGCCAAAGGCTTTCATCACTTTTAGGTCTAATTATTTTTTCACACATTTCAATCACCGCTTTTGAACAAAAAGTTATTCCTTAGACCAAAAAAACAAACAGAGTGTATCAAAAATATTACCGTTCATATTCATATTCGCCCTGCAATTCTTTGATAAATTTAAATTCTTCTTCCGTATCGGCTTCAAATTCCTGTTCATATAAATTGCCATGCATCAAAATATCCCAGGTATTCATTATTATCACCTCCTCTCAATTATCAAGTTCTGTAATCAAGTTACCATTTCCCAAAACGGAAAAAGGCTTTGACTATAGTGGTTGAAAGTCGTTTTTTATATAACGACACCAATAGTCAAAGCCTTAAATGAACTATTTTATTAACAATTATTATAATACCTTACAACCAAAATGGCTACTGTAAGGGGGAACTACAAACAAGAATATACATCGTCTATAAATCGGTTTATTGCTTCAACAAATGCCTCTTTCTCCTCAACAGCAATATTAATATAAACTCCATAAATTTTATCTGTAATAAAATTATCCGATTCAATACGCAGAACGTCTTTATGCTTATTCTCGACACTTGGATAACATAAAACAATCTTTTTTGCACTTAACATATGGGAGTAAAATAACATTTGATACACGTCAGCGTTTCCGAATACAGAAGAAAATTTATTTTTGGTATCTAAAATTGCTAATGCCTTTTCTTCCTTTTCATTATATCCATACAAAATGTCTGGTCTAAAACTCTTTTCTTGACCTTCTCCATACGAACCATATATTTTATCTTTTTGCCAATCTTGAAACATGGTATCGTTAGTATAGACAAATAAAATTTTCTTTACAAATTGCTCATACAATAAATCAAAGTCGATTAAAAAGCATTCACCATTTTTGTTGCCGAGATTTTCAAAATAATATTCATTTATAATAAGCATTGCATAGAAATAAGCATCCTTGCAGAGATTATTTTTGTTGCTGAATACCACCTTTGTATCTCGTATTTTGTTATAATCGTTTGAAATTGATTGTAAGGCTCTTTCATACTTTTGTATTATACCTCTGTATTTATCTACCTTCTTTACCTTATTCAAAGCAAATTTTAAAGTCATATTTAGAGGAGTCTGCAATGAAACTTCATCATATTGACTTAAAAAAGGCTCTTCTCTTAAAAGCATTATATTTTTATAACTGGATACGTAATCAACAGAGCCTCTTATATATTTTGATTCCTCTACCACATCAATATATTCAGTAGGAAGACCATGCCTTAAAATCTTATCTAACTCATTTAAAAATAAGTCGATTACATTTACATACTGGCTTGAACGAGTTAAATCAAAAACTTTATCATGAAGATTATTAAAATGCCCATTTACAAAGTAATACATTCTAAAGATATGTTTCATTCCCAATTTGTTATGTTTAGGCATTAATTCAATCATTCGCCTTGGTGTTCTAATATATCCAACGTATTTCTGGCTAAGATTTAAGATTTTTTGTTCTTTATCCAGATTATCTGGATTTATTCCTTTTGCTTTGAGCATTGCCTCTACGACATTTAATTCATCTTCATAAATACTTATGGAATGTCCTTGACTTATTTTAAAACTATTCTCCATAATGCATCGCCTTTACAGAACTACTTCAGGAAATTGTTCTTTTATTGCGTCTATAAACTCTTCGTCTTCATAAATCCGTTCAGGGAGTTTGTCACCAATTATATTCTGCAAATCATTCTTATTTCCATAAGTATATTCTTCAAGAATAGGAAGTACGTTGTAATTGATTACAAGTCTTAGCAACTTTTTAGACCACAAAATTTTACCAGTTGTTTCAACCTTTTCGGCAAAATTTGGAAGGAAGTATGATTGACCCAATAACAATTCTTCGTCATTGAGCGTATCAAGTATTTTTTTATTTATACTTCTATAAAGTCTGGCTATATCAATACCTAACGTCTGTACATCTGACATTTCCTTTACTATATCGTAATTAGGAAAGAGCTTAATAAAGGCAAATCTTCTACGTATGGCATTATCTAAGATGGCAATACTTCTATCAGCTGAATTCATTGTAGCAATTATATAAAGATTATCTGGGATTTGGAATTTACTAATTTGTTCACCATTTACATCTAATGGTTTTACTAAATCAACTGTATATTCTCTATCTAAACCTAAAATCGTTTCCCCAAATATTTTTGATATATTACCTCTATTTATTTCATCAATTACAAAAAGATACTTCTTTTTATCATATTTTATTGCTTCTTGACACCATTGCAGAAAAATTCCAGCTTTTGAAACAATTGTTCCATTCTCAATAGAAGAGCCACCTATGAACTCTTCATAAGTTGTAGAAGGATGAAATTGGATTTTTATTACTTCGTTAAAGAACTTGTTTCCTTCATCGTCTCTCCAGTCCTCTAAATCTTTGATAAACATAGATTTTCCAATCCCAGGAACACCGTATAAAACGATTTGTTTTCTCAACTCTAACAATTCTTTAATCTCATTGGCGGAAGGGTTTTTACCGTTCAATTCTATATACCTCCTTACATCTTCAAGAACCAACATATACGGACTTACCACGTTATAATCTCTTGAAGAGCTAATTTCGGGAAAATCCTCTTTTCCTTTAAAAGAAAACATACTTCTTAATTCCTGACCAGTGACCATATCTTCTTGAAAGGTAATTGGGGTCAATGCTGTATCATCGTAAAAAAGTTCATCTAACTCTCTCTCAAGCAGATTCAATGAATCAATTGTATATTGAACACAAAGCCTTGTGAAATCTTCCTTTTCAATAGATTCGTCAGCAGAAAAAGAAATAAATCTACAATAATATGCTGAAAAATGTGACAAGGATACCTTATTTCCATTTAAATAAAGTTCTTTAAGAAGCTGTATGTAGTTTCTTTTCAATCTAATACTATCCTCTTGCTTTTCTAAAAATTTATCTATAAGAGTGTTGTCAATCGTATCAATAAGCCTACTCAACAAACCTTGAAATGATGATGCCTGATTATAGAAATTTCCCTTTGCAATGTCCTCTTTAATAGAGAAAGGAAATAAACAGCATTTTTTTATTCCTTCTTCATTAAAATCAAAAACCGCCCCAAGTTTATGTAATCTGTCATAGTATAGCTTCTTTTCATCTTCTGTCATTTGACCAGCTTTCTTCAAAGGCTTGTATGTATTATGACTTATACCAACACCTTTACATAAAAAGAATAAGCCAAACTGCTCAGGAGATGTTATAGATAGTTTAGAAAAATATCCCACCGAATCCTTTATACTTGCTTCACTAACATAAACGTTCATATTGAAATAATCCCCCCTTTTTCCTTAAACAAATTCTACCATAAGTCAATAGTCCCTGTCTTTTCATTATAAAAAATGGATTTAAGTCAATATTTTGGACACCAATAAGTGAAATTTAATTTTGATCTCATGCCATATTTTTCATGACATCGCTGGTCGCTTGACATGGTGTTCGCAGCCATGCCTAATGTCGCTATCGCAAGGGGTTTTGACATTTATTTTGGCGGGAGATATTTTAAAAAAGAGCCGTCAGCTCTA
>NZ_ALAS01000177.1 GCF_000290615.1 Heyndrickxia coagulans DSM 1 = ATCC 7050 | reverse complement strand
GGGTGTGTAATCTTCAAGTTTCTAAGAAGGTACGGGTATATTCGGTGTTCAAGACTGCGCTTACTCAGGTTTGGACCAGGTGTGATCCCGACGATTTCCATTTCCCTCATGTGGCGCTGTACAGCCTTTCGGTTGATGACCAAACCTTCGGCATTCAGTAAAGCAGCAATGCGCCTGGATCCGTAATAGGGATGTTTGGGGTAGATTTCATCAATCCGATGTTTGATAAACAATTCTTCAGGAGACGGCCCGACTGGCTTGTAGTACAGGCTTGAACGGTTCAGGCTCAA
>NZ_ALAS01000176.1 GCF_000290615.1 Heyndrickxia coagulans DSM 1 = ATCC 7050 | reverse complement strand
GCAAGTGAAGCACGGTAGCCGAAAGTGTACAAAAAGAGTGTCTTGGAATACCCGATATTTAAACCTTGTCGAGAAAAACTTGACACATACCCGTGAAGCAGACTATTTGTTTAAAACCGCACAAACGAGGTAAAATATAAACGTCCCAAAGATTAGAAAAGGAGATGGTTCAATTGGCTAAAAAGATCGCTGTACTTGTCACCAATGAAGTGGAAGATTCTGAGTACACCGAACCGGTGAAAGCATATAAGGAAGCCGGCCATGAAATTGTCAATATTGAAATGAGAGCCGGAAAAACAGTAAAAGGGAAACACGGCACCGAAATCCATATCGACAAAGGCATCGATGATGTCAGCGTGGATGATTTTGATGCCCTCCTGATTCCGGGCGGCTTTTCTCCGGACCAGCTCCGCGCCGACGATCGCTTTGTCCAATTTGTAAAACAATTTATGGATTCGAAAAAACCGGTGTTTGCAATTTGCCACGGCCCGCAGCTTTTGATTACGGCAAAAGCATTGGAAGGCCGGGATGCCACAGGTTACAAATCGATCCGTGTTGACATGGAATATGCCGGCGCGAACTTCCGCGACGAAGAAGTTGTCGTATGCCAGAACCAGCTTGTCACAAGCCGTACGCCGGATGACATCCCTGCATTTAACAGGGAATCGCTGAAAATCCTGAACGGATGAGCTTTTAAGTGAAAAAAACTGCTGCCTCTTTCCGGGCAGCAGTTTCTTTACTTTGCGCACAATGCAAATTAGGGATATGATAAATGGAGCGGGGAAACAGAAAATGAACCTTTACATAGAATAATGTTGCCATAACGAAAGGAAGTCGGACGATGATTACACTGAAATCACAAAGAGAAATTGACATGATGAAAAAAGCAGGCAAACTGCTTGCCGATACGCATAAGCAAATCGCAAAAATGATCAAGCCGGGGATTACAACATGGGAAATTGAGGAATTTGTCGACCAATATTTAAGAGAGCACGGGGCAACCCCTGAGCAAAAAGGGTACCAGGGCTACCAGTATGCGACATGCGCAAGCATCAATGATGAAATTTGCCACGGGTTTCCGCGGAAAACGCCGTTAAAAGAAGGGGATATCGTCACGATTGATATGGTTGTCAACCTGAACGGCGCGCTGGCTGATTCCGCCTGGAGTTATCCGGTCGGAAAAGTTAGTGGAGAGACGAAAAAACTGCTTGAGATTACAAAAGAGGCGCTTTATAAAGGAATTGAACAGGCCAAACCGGGCAACCGGATCGGCGACATCGGCCATGCGATTCAAACTTATGTGGAAGCACAGGGATTCTCGGTTGTCCGTAATTTTATCGGCCATGGCATCGGCCCGACGATCCACGAAAAACCGGAAGTGCCGCACTACGGGCTGCCGCATAAAGGGCCGCGCATTAAAGAAGGCATGGTGTTCACGATCGAGCCGATGGTCAATATCGGCAGCTACGAAACGAAGATGGACGACAACGGCTGGACTGCCCGGACAAGGGACGGATCCCTTTCCGCCCAATATGAACATACCATTGCAGTTACAAAAGACGGCATTGTGATCATTACGGATCAGGAAGATTAATGCTGCACTGAACCCGGATCCGGCTGGAGTGCTGCACAGCGCCGGAAACCTAAAAAAGCTGGGAGGAATAAAGGCTCCCAGCTTTTTTACATTCCGAAACCGGCCGGCATTAATCTTTTTTCAGGCTACCGAGCTCTTCCACGATGGCTTGCATTTCATTCGGGCTGAATGTATTTTTTTTCATCACCATTTCGTACAAATCAAACAAATCGTCATAATGGTCAATGCTAAACTGGGACGACTGCAGTGCCGCCGTATTGACCATTTTTAATTTCGCTGTGATTGCTTGCACCATATAAGCCATATTTTGCGCTGTTTTTTCTGAAAGATCCAACATTTTCACCCTTTTCGTGTTTTTCATGTTTTTATTATACCGCATGGCGTGCCATCCGAAAAACGTTTCATACGGAACAGAGAGGGAAATATAATGGTAAACCGGACGGACAGAGGGTGATGAAAATTGGATAAAATTGAACTCCAGGCAGAAAAAAAACGTTCAACCATTGCGGCTTTGTTAGAGAACTCAAAACGGAACGATATTACCGGGATGGCTGCACAGTTATCCTACTTTTTTCTTTTATCTCTATTTCCGCTATTGATTTTTTTGTTTACCTTGCTTCCTTATTTGCCGATTAAATCGGATGATGTGTTGAATATGGTCAGGCATTTTGCGCCAAGCCAGTCGTTTAAGCTGATCGAAACCACCTTGAAAGAAGTGCTGACCAACCGGCACGGCGGCCTGCTTTCTTTTGGGATGATCGCGACTTTGTGGTCCGCTTCCAACGGGATGAACGCGGTCATTAAAGCATTAAACCGGGCTTATAAAGTAGAGGAATCACGCTCGCCTGTCATGCAGCGGCTCATGTCGGTGATACTGACGCTCGGGATGATCATCGTGTTTATAGCTGTTATTTTAATTCCTGTTTTCGGTGAGCAACTCATCCATTATGTGTTTTCTTACTTCGGGCTGCCGAATGATTTGAAAAATATGATCAATATTTTAAGATGGATGCTCACGCCGGTCCTGCTGTTCATTGTATTTGCCTTGTTGTACTTTTTTGCGCCGAATGAAAGATTCGGCTGCCTGACGGTTGTCCCCGGAGCCATTTTTGCAACAGTCGGCTGGATTGTGGCGTCACTCGCTTTATCGTTTTATGTCAGCCATTTCGGGAATTATAATGCCACATACGGAAGCCTCGGCGGGATGATCATCATGATGCTTTGGTTTTATATTAGCGGCATCATCCTCATTTTTGGCGGTGAACTGAATGCAGTTTTAAATGATAAGCGCAAAAATTGCTAATTTGGATAACTGCTTTTAAGCGCATATTAAAAAAACGGCAAGTTGCCGTGCCATCTTAATGAAGAAACGAAGCATTCTGAGTGAAGAAGGGCGTTCCAAATTCCGCCTGTTTTACAAGTGAAGACAGGCGGACAAATAGGGAAAGCAGTCTAAATTTCGCGCGCTCTTAACGGAGAGATCTCCCGGGTTAAGAGCACGGCCGGTTTTTCCGGTAAATCTTATCCCCGGCAACCCAGGCAGCCGATTTTGGCGGACAAAAGGCAAAGTTACCGGGTCTTCAAAACGTGCACGGCAGCACGCAGCCGTTAGGAGTGCCGGGGGACGGGGGCGGGCGTTTTTTTGAAACGGAAAATCAAAACGGACAAAACAAACAATATCATGCAAATCAGCAGGAAAAATACAGGTCCATTTGTATATTTAATGATCACGCCACAAAGATACGGGCCGGCCATGCTGCCAAAGCTGTACAGAATGCCGCACATGATGTTGCCGGCGGGAAGGAGCGGCCGCGGCAGCAGATCGGACAGGTAACTGATCCCGAGAGAAAACGTCGAGCCGACGGCCATACCGGCAACGAAAAAGCAAGCAAACAGCGCGATGACGTTTGATTTGCTAAAAGCAGCCCCCGCAAAACAGGCGCAGCCGATCAAAAGGACCGCAATCAACACTTTTCGCCTTCCGAGCCGGTCGCTTAACATGCCGAGCGGAAGCTGAAAAACGATGCTTCCGATCGAGAAGGCAGGGATAATCATGGAAACAGCATCGACATTTATTCCGTTTCTTAATGCATAAACCGGGAAACTGCTGTTTAAAGACGATTCCATGAATCCGTAACCGAGCGGCGGGAGCAATGCAACCCACGCCAGTTTCCAGACCTTACCAAAGCGCTGAAATGTGGCCAGAAAAGAAACATTTTCCAAATCTGCTTCCGGGTGCTCATTTTTTAAAAGAAAAACGGCCAGCCAGAAACAAAGGCTGATGATGGAGCAGGCAATAAAGGGAAGGCGCTCATCCACATTTACAAGCCTTGTCATATACGGCCCGACGGCAAATCCAAGGCTGAAAAAAAGCCCGTATAATGCAATGTTCCGCCCGAGCTGCCCTTTCCGGGAGAAAGACGTGATCCATGTCTGCGCCGAAAAATTCAGCATATGGTCTCCAATGCCGATGAAAAGGCGCAAAACAAACCAAAACCATAACGATTTCCAGGCCGGAAATAAAAGCAGTGAGGCAAATACGGTCAGCCCGCCTGTTAAAATAAGCGGCTTATATCCGAATTTCCGCAGCGGCGCTTCCATGAGCGGGGATGCAAATAAAACGCCGATATACAGGCCGGTTGCATTCAGCCCGTTCAATGATGCATCAATTCCATCTTTTTCAAAAATAATGGAAATCAGCGGCAAAAGCATGCCCTGTGTAAATCCGGAAACAGAAGTCATCAATACCAAAATCCAAAAACGCATATTTTCATAACGATTCATTGCTCTCACCCGGCTTGTTCTCGTTGTGCATTCGCTCTCTATAGCATATTCAGATCAGAAAAATTTGGCAAGCCAACCGTTCTTTTGTAAAATTTTATAGAAAGCAGATAAGGAGGATGGCCATGAATAAAATGTTTGCCATTATGGTGATGATCGGGGTTCCCGTCTCGGTTGCTGGAGCACTTTTGCACTGGCCGAACGTTTTGATGTTTGCCGTTTACTGCCTGACCATCATTGCGCTGGCCAGTTTTATGGGCCGGGCAACCGAAAGTCTCGCGATTATAGCGGGTCCGCGGATCGGCGGCTTGTTAAATGCCACATTCGGAAATGCGGTGGAATTGATTATTTCATTGTTTTCCCTTGCGGCCGGGCTGCACCAGGTCGTGCTTGCTTCTTTGACAGGCTCTGTGCTCGGGAACTTGCTGCTTGTTGCAGGCATGTCGTTTTTTTTGGGGGGCCTCAAATACAAGCGCCAGAAATTTAACGTGTATGATGCACGGCATAACTCAGGCCTTTTGATTTTCGCGATTTTTGTCGCATTTGTGATTCCTGAAATTTTTTCCATGAATATGTCAGAAGGGAAGACGGTCAGCCTCAGCATTGGCATTTCCATTATTTTAATCCTGCTTTACTTGTTTGCCCTGTTTTTTAAACTGGTGACACACCGCGGGATCTATCAGGACAGGGAAGCACGGGCCCAGCAGAAAGAAGAACATGAAGCGCCGGAATGGTCAAAGGGGAAATCGATCTTTGTGCTTGCCCTTGCGACGCTTGCAGTGGCCTATATTTCGGAAAATCTCGTACATACTTTTGAGTCCGTTGCAAAAAGTTTCGGATGGAGCGAAATGTTTATCGGGATTATCATCGTTGCCATTGTCGGAAATGCCGCTGAACATGCTTCGGCCATTTTAATGGCGGTAAAAAATAAAATGGATATTGCGGTTGAAATTGCATTCGGCTCCACGCTCCAGGTGTCCATGTTTGTCGTCCCCGTCCTGGTGCTCGCATCTTTGTTTTTTGAAAAAGCCATGCCGCTTGTCTTTTCCATACCGGAGCTGGTCTCGATGATCGCTGCGGTCATGCTTACGATCATTTTAGCAAATGACGGGGAAACAAACTGGTTTGAAGGTGCCACCATGCTGGCAGCCTACATTATCATGGGGATCGGTTTTTACTTGCTGTAATTCCGGAATCGGTATCCATCATAGCCGGAAAAAATGCGTGCGATCCATTAACGGGATATAGGAAAATCGGGTTGCAGTAACGCCGGAAGCTTATGTCCATTATAAATGGAAGCAATATGTGTGATACTTTGACAAATACTGGTGAAGCTCATGCATCGGGATAAAAGGAACACGGGGTATCTGCAATAACGCCGGAAACTTGCGGCCCGTTATAAACGGGAGTCCAGCGGTGAACCGGAGTTTTTTCAGTAACGCCGGAAGATATTGCCGTGTGAAGCGCAAAATACGCTGGCACATCGCGGCGGAGTGCCGTGATGCATGTGGCATAAAGGAGCCGGGTTTTATTTGCATGGAACGGATATTTTAATCCGGGCAGGAAAAAATAACGGTACGTTCGTAACCTCTTGTGAAAGGAGACAACATCAATGAAATGGATGCGGACGATCCTGATTTTCCTGCTTGCCGTACTTTTTGCTGTGCCGGCAGGGGAAGCAAAGCCGGCAGATAAACAGGTGCAAATTCCACAGTCGGTCCTAAACATTACAAAAGAAAATACGTATCCGAACTCGTCGCAGGATCTGCCTTACTTGCAGCCGAGCAAGTTTACCGAAACTTTGCTGAAAACATCTAATGTCAGAATTGAAAACCCGAATCTCGTGCGGATGTTGAATGAAACAAGCGTGAACCGTTCGTTTTTATCGCTCGGCTTGCGCGCGAAAATTTATCTGGGCGAATGGCCGCTGAATTATGAATCCAGCGAAACGTCGCCAAACTGGCAATACCAAAAAATCAATACGAACTACTTTGATAACCGCGGCGGCGATGCCAATTATAAAATGCACTATGTCCAGGAAGCGCAAAAGATCGTGCGCGGCGGCCTGACTGCCAGGATTCCGCAAGCGGACGATGTAAAGAAAATGATGCTGTTAAAAGCAATGGAAAACTCGAAGCTGCCGCTTTCCTTTGACACGATTATCGGAGCCGGCACGAAAAAAGGCCATGAATACAATGTCCCGGCAAAACGGCTCGGCTATTTGTATGCTTATGCACCGGCCGTGAACGAAAAAGGAAAAGTGACATACGGCGAAGTGTACCTTGTCCTTAAAGGGACGAAACGGGAAATTTTGGTGAAAAACGTCACTTCCCACGGCATTGGCGCCTGGATTCCGATTCAGGACTATGTTTCGTTCGGCTTTTCCGTGAGCGAACAGCCGAAATAAGGAAGTTTATTGGGCAGGTTCGCCGGCTTCTGAGGAGGCCTGTCTCACGCTAATAAAGAAAAAGCTGTCTGAACGGCAGCTTTTTTCTGTGCCGAAAATGGGGTATACTATAATAAGAAAGAAGTACGTGAGGAGGATTTTTTTGGGGAAAGCGGTATATGACAAGGACCAGCAACTTACTTATTTAATGGAACGGCTGAATATCTTTTTGGAGGTTCTGGATTCGATTGATCCGGAAGCGGCAGGCCTTGAAGATATTGACCGGCTTATTCAAATGATCGATGAAATCGAAATGAAAATGGACCAATTCAAAAAGCGCAAACCGGCCCCTTCTTTGTAAAGGCCGGTTTTTTATCTGGCATCGGGGGACGACTGCTGTTTTGGAACGATATTGCCCTGTTTTCCTGCACGAACAGATACTGCCAGCATTTCCGGCTGCAGAAATGAGAAAGATAAGGAAAACAACAAAAAGGAGTTTGGTTATGAGAAAAGTTTTTGCAACACTTTTTGCAGTCTTCCTGTTTTTTTCAATATGCCCGCAGCGAGATGCTTTTGCCCTTTCCAACGCCCCAATCAACTGGGGATTTAACAAAGGCAAAAACGGGCAGCAGGCGGATGCCGGCGCCGCTTATAACGCCCTTTTGCAAAAATACGGCGGCATTTACAAGGGCAATCCGAATGACAAGTATGTGTATTTGACGTTTGACAATGGATACGAGAATGGGTATACCCCGAAAATACTCGATGTTCTGAAGAAAGAAAAAGTCCCTGCCATCTTTTTCGTCACCGGCCACTATTTAAAATCACAGCCGGATCTTGTGAAACGGATGGTGAAAGAAGGCCATATCATTGGCAACCACTCATGGAGCCATCCGGACATGACACAGATTTCCGATGCACAAGTACGTGAAGAGTTGGAAAAAGTGAAAGCAGAAACCGCCCGCCTTACCGGCCAGAAAGAAATGAAATATTTGCGCCCGGCCCGCGGCATCCTGAGCGAACGGACGCTGAAACTGGGCAATGAAGAAGGCTACACCCATGTCCTTTGGTCACTGGCTTACCTCGACTGGGATGTGAACCGCCAGCGCGGCACACAATTTGCCTATGACAGCATCATGTCACAAATCCACCCTGGGGCCATTATTTTGCTCCATACTGTGTCAAAAGACAATGCCAACGCATTGGAACGCGTGATCAAAGACTTGAAAAAACAAGGCTACAAATTCAAAAGCATGGATGAGTTTATGAAAACCGAAAAATTGAAAAAGTAACCAAAGAGGGCTGCCTGAAAAGTGGGCAGCTCTGTTTTTCTTGCCGGAACAGGCTGGTTTCTTGCCAGAAGGAAAAGGGCTTGCCGGGTTGGGTTGAACGAATTGGAAACAATTGTGCCGGCTGATCTTCATTCTTCTGCTGGCCGCGTTCACTGCAGCATGGGCGTCTATTCTGAAATATGCGCCGGTTGATTTTTATTTTTCCGCTGGTGCTGCTTTCACAGCGGCATGGGCGTCTAATTAGACAAATGCTCGCGCGGGTCTGTTGCAATTGTCTAATTGGCAGCTTTATTAGACAAATAGCCGGGCGGATCACCTGCATTTGTCAAATTGGAAACGCTAATTAAACAAATGAGCACGCAACCCTCCTGCAATTGTCTAATTGGCAGAGCTCTAACTGGACAAGTGCTCGAGCAGCCCTTCCGCTTTTTTCTAATTAAAAAGGCTAATTAGACAAATAGCCGTACAGCTCACCTGCGTTTGTCCAAATAAAAATTCTGATTAGACAAGTAACAGGCCGGGTCTCTTTATCTTGCGTTGTTTTTCATGCGCGTTGAATCGGCAATGAAAAGGGCGAGCGCTTGTGCTATAATACTTAAAAACGAATTGAGAGGACGCCATGTGGGAGAAAATCGTTAAAATCAATGGCCCGTACAATTTTGATCGTGCGCTCGAAAGATTAAGCCTCGACCCGTTGCATGCGCTGGATCCGCTTAGACGGACAGTGAAAATCCCGATATACGGCAAACATCCGGAAACATCGGCTATCACTGCAACCGGCACGACGGAGGCACCTGCATTTCTCATCAAAGGCGAAAATCCGGATACCGCTGAAATCGTTGAGAAGCGGATTTTTCACCTTTTTCAGTGGGAGAAAGACCTCGCAGGCATCACAAACCATTTTACCGGCACCGCCCTTGAACCGCTTTTTAAAGAACACCGCGGTACACCGTTTGTGCTCGACTTTTCGCCATATGCCTGCCTGGTCAAATGCATCATCCACCAACAGCTCAATATGAAATTTGCCCATACGCTGACAGAGCGTTTCGTGTACCATTTTGGTTTTCAAAGAGACGGTGTCTGGTTTTATCCGTTTCCTGAAAAAACGGCTGCATTGCAAGTCGCAGATTTACGCGCCCTGCAGTTTAGCGAGCGGAAAGCAGAGTATGTAATCGGGCTTTCCAAATTGGTGGCATCAGGCGAACTGGATCTGGCGGCACTTGAGAAGGAACCGGATGAGGAAATTTTAAAAACGCTCGTGAAAATCCGCGGCATCGGCCCGTGGACCGTGCAAAATTTTCTCATGTTCGGGCTCGGCCGCCTGAATCATTTTCCAAAAGCTGACATCGGCATACAGAAGGCATTGAAAAAACTTTTCCAGCTTGAGAAAAAACCTACTTATGAAGAAATGGACGCTTACGCAAAAGACTGGGAGCCTTATTTGAGTTATGCCTCCTTGTACTTATGGCGCAGCATCGAATAGAAGGACGGATTTTATGCAAAAAGAAGCCATCATTAAACCAAAACAGCAATTTCCCTTGACGATCAAACGGCTCGGCATCAACGGGGAAGGGGTCGGCTATTTTAAGCGGACGGTCGTTTTCGTGCCAGGTGCACTGCCGGGCGAAGAGGTGGTCGTTGAAGCAAAACGGATACACCCGAAATACGTGGAGGGCATTGCCAAAAAGGTGCGAAAACGCTCGCCCCACCGGGTAAAACCCCCGTGCCCGGTTTACGAGCAGTGCGGCGGCTGCCAGCTCCAGCACCTTGCGTACAAGCAGCAGCTTATCGAAAAACGCGACATTGTCATCCAGGCGCTTGAACGCCATACAAAGTTAAAAGTAGACGAACTCGATATCCGCCCGACGATTGGCATGGATAACCCGTGGATTTACCGGAACAAAAGCCAGTTCCAGCTCGGCGAAGACCATGGGAAAATTATTTCCGGCCTCTACAGCCTCGATTCCCACCGGCTGATCAACGTGCCGGAATGCATTGTCCAGCATCCGCTGACAAACAAAGTGACACAAGTGGTGACACAAATTTTAAATGATTTTCATGTCCCGGTGTATAATGAAAAAACCGGGAAAGGCATCGTGCGGACAATTGTCACAAGGGTAGGCACCCAGACCGGCCAGGCCCAGGTTGTGCTGATTACGGCCAGGCGGGAGCTGCCGCGCAAAGATTTCATCCTTTCTGAGATCAAAAAGCGCCTGCCGGAAGTCGTATCGGTTGCGCAAAATGTGAACGCCAAAAAAACGTCGGTTATTTTCGGCGACGAAACGATTCATTTATCCGGAAAAGAAATTATTGAAGAACGGCTCGAAGAATTCACATACGAACTCTCCGCCCGCGCCTTTTTCCAGCTGAACCCGATCCAGACGGTGAAGCTTTACAATGAAGTGAAAAACGCCGCTGCGTTGACCGGCAAGGAGAAAATTGCGGATGCTTACTGCGGTGTCGGCACCATTGGCTTGTGGCTCGCGGACGGCGCATCTGAAATCCGTGGCATGGATGTGATTCCGGAAGCGATTGAAGATGCCAGAAAAAACGCCGCCGCCCACAACATCCCGAACGCCCATTACTTTGCCGGCAAAGCGGAAGTCCTCCTGCCGAAATGGCTGGACGAAGGATGGCGCCCGGACGTTGTCATTGTCGACCCGCCGCGTTCGGGCTGTGACGAAGCCCTCTTACGTACAATTTTAAAGGTGAAGCCGAAGAAGTTTATATATGTTTCATGCAACCCTTCCACTTTGGCGAAGGACTTGCACATATTGAGCAAGGCTTATGACGTAGCGTACATGCAGCCTGTGGATATGTTCCCGCAAACGGCGCATGTGGAGTGTGTGGCGAATCTGGAGCTGAAATTGTGACCGCCAATTAAACATTTACGACACATCATAAACTTTTAGCCAACAGGCCCTGTTTTCGGGATCACGAAGATTCCCGAGTTCAGGGCTTTTTTCTGTCCAGCCGCTATCATTCCTGCATTATCTCGATGGTTTTTTCTCCGTTTCCCCCTCCTATTTTTTACTTAGTTTTTATCTTGACAAACAAAATAATCCGGTATATCATTTAGTTTTTCAAAGGAAATAAAAACTAAACAAATAATTTTGGAGGTTTTAAAATGAAAAAAGATGAAATTCTGGATAAATTATTGGAAATTACGCACCAGCCATTTCTCATCTTTGTAAATGCAGTAGAAGAAAAAACAGATAATGCTTTTGAAACGCTGAAGCTGTTGGCAGCGGAAGAAAATGTGACAGCGGGCCGCATTTCTGAAGTGCTTGATATTAAACCGTCAAGTGTAACGCAAATTATCAAGAAACTTGAAGAAGCCGGCACTGCCCAGCGTGAAAAATCCGAACAAGATTCCCGTGTAACGATTGTAAAAATGACGGATAAAGGCCGTGAAAGCTTAAAAGAGCGCAGTTCAATTTCAACTACACTAAAAGATGTCCTCTTCCAGGGGTTTGCAGAGGATGAGCTTGAAATGTTGGATCAATATCTTGAACGCATGGTTTCCAATATTTCAAGCGAAGCATTTCATAATAAGCTCCACGAAGTCTTCAGCAATGATAAACGCTGGGAACTTTTTGGGAAAATGAGTGCCCGTTTCGGCCGTGCACGGGAACAAATGCTAGAGCGCAGCGGGTTTGGCGGCTTCGGCGGCCGCGGATTCATGGGCGGCGGATTCGATGGCTGGAAGAAAGGACGTAAAAGATAATGGAAAGTGGATTCAATGGTTCAGTCCGTAAAGATCAAACCAAATTTTCAATTGGACAATTTATGAAACTCATCAAAACGACGCAACCGAAATATCTTTTGCTGGCGATGGGTGTCTTACTGCTGGTTGTTTCATCCGGTGTACAAATTTATGTGCCGAAATTAGCATCATCCCTTGTCAATCATTTTTCAAAAGGCATTGACTATGGGTTGTTAGGGAAAGTCTTCGCACTATTTGTCATCTCAGCCATTGTTTCTGCAATTGGCGGAACGGTTCTGGGGATTTTTGGAGAAAATGTAATCCAAAACTTACGGAAAAGCTTGTGGCAGAAGTTAACCACCTTGAAAGTGAGCTACTTCGATACTGTTAAAGCTGGTGAAATTTCAAGCCGTCTGGTAAACGATACTGCACAAGTCAAACAGTTGCTGGCTGTGACTTTCCCGCAGACACTCGCGAGCATCATTACTGTCATCGGGACAGTTTATATGATGTTCAAGATGGATTGGCACATGACGGTCGCTATGGTTGTAGCTGTTCCAATCGTCGTCATCTTGATGATGCCGATCATGGCCTTTGGTACAAAAATCGGGCATATCCGCCAAGAGGCGATGGCCCAATTTAACGGGATTTCAAGTGAAACATTAAGTGAAATCCGGTTGGTAAAAACTTCGAACGCAGAAAAACAAGCGCAAGTTCGTGCCAATAATGAAATAAACAAACTGTTTAAAGTTGGAAAAAAAGAAGCTGTCTTTGATGCAACAATGCAACCCATCATGATGATGGTATTTATGAGTATGGTCTTTGGGCTTCTTGCTTATGGGATGCACCGTATTGCAATTGGTGAAATGCAAATCGGGATTTTAATGAGCTTTCTGATGTATTTGTTTAACTTGATTGGGGCCGTGCCGGTCATTGCAACCTTATTTTCAGAAATGGCAAAGGCTGCGGGTTCAACGCGCCGTGTACAAGAATTGCTTGCTGAAAAGCCAGAAGATTTTACGAAGGGCATTGAATTGGATTTGGCTGGCAAAACTTTATCAGTGGAACATGTGGACTTTGCCTACGAAGATGCGCCGGATGACCCCATCCTGAAAGATGTATCATTTACGGCAAAACCAAATGAAGTCATTGCTTTTGCAGGCCCTTCCGGCGGCGGCAAATCGACGATCTTTAGTTTGCTTGAACGTTTCTATGCACCAACAAGCGGATCCCACATTTCGCACGTCTTAAATATAGTTCATTCTAATTTTTGAATGAACTATATTTAAATGGCTTGGTGGGATGATATCTTCTTATT
>NZ_ALAS01000175.1 GCF_000290615.1 Heyndrickxia coagulans DSM 1 = ATCC 7050 | reverse complement strand
AAGTAAAGCACGGTAGCCGAAAGTGTACAAAAAGAGTGTCTTGGAATACCCGATATTTAAACCTTGTCGAGAAAAACTTGACACATACTGTGAAATAGTCCCGCTTGCTTGTGACAATATTACTGGGTACAATTGAAGCAACTTCATTCCGCAAAATGGAATAATACTGAATGGGCTTCAAGACGTGGATGCTTTTTATTCGCCATTTGAATTCCGGCTTCCAAAAAATCCCTGTTAAAATACCCCTTGCCGCAGACGGAGTCATTACGGGATAAGATACCCGTTCCACTTTTGCTTCCACCCTGGTAAACAGCGCATACTCGCCCCAGACTTTCAGCCGGAAAATTTTCCCCATCAGTCAATCTCCTTTCTCGTCCATATCCATAATCCCGGTTTTCATGTCATAACCCCCGTGCCAAATATACCAACCTTCCGAAACCTTCTCTAGCTGATTTTGATTCTCTTTTAAAAAACGGCTGTCCACATATTCATTTACAGCAAATAACTGTGCTTCACGATACCATTCCTTTGTTAAATACGGCGCTTCTTTATACATCCGGATTAATCTTTCAATCTGTCCGTCTTCACCCTGGTAATTTTTGCAAAGGATGGACACCGTATTCTGATCAATCATTTGAAACAAGCGGTCCGCTGTCTCAAACGAAAAAGGTTTAAGGTTTGTTATCCCATATGAATCCAGCAAATCGTCTGCACCGAAGGAGTACAAGCTCCGAAAATATTTTTCGAAAATCCAAGGATCATGCAATGCAGCGGTGCTGTAGTGATCCAATAAAATCCTTGTTTGCTCCGTTCCTTTGCGGTACATTCCGCCAGGCATCCCCCCTCCAATCAATTCGAAAATAAACACTGCCCCCTTTTCCAGTTTACCTTCTCTATTGCTCCTTCCAGCAGCCTGGACAATCGAGTCCAAAGGGGCCATTGCGCGAAACACTGCCGGAAAATCAAAATCTACTCCCGCTTCTACCAATGACGTCGCGATTACAAGGATGGACTTTTCATTTTTTAAATCCCCTTTGATTTGTTCGATCACCTTTTTTCGATGGTGAGGACACATGCGATTCGATAAATGGTATATGTGCTGTCCGTTCAGCTTTTGATGGATTGCTTCACGGTATACACGGAAAGCATCTTCCCTTGTATTTAGGATACAAAGTGCTGCAGGGTGTTCCTTCATTCTGGCGACAAGCTCTGAAACAGTAAGCGGCTTTTCAACCCGGATATATTCAACCCGTTTCATGCTTGCAAACAGTTGATTGCGATTTTTACAGATTTCAATTGGAGTACCCATATTTCCTATCAATTTTGCATTTTCAAAAGACAATGGTGTTGCACTGCACAGAACGACAGTGACATTAAAATGTTCCATCAATAGGTGCAGAGCTTGAAAAATTGGCGCAAGAACATGGATGGGCAGTTTTTGAAACTCATCCAAAATGATGACGCTGTTTGCTAAACGGTGAAGCTTTCTCACTTTGCTTGTCCGGTTTGAAAATAAACTCTCGAACAGTTCCACTGTCGTTGTCACGATAATCGGAAACGAGTCCCAGTTTTCGGCTGCCAGCCTTGCCCGCTCCATTGCCTCATCTTTATCATCCGTATAACTTAGCTGGGAATGCTGTTCCAAAACAGATGCTTTTCCGAACACCTCTTGATACTTTTGGGCTGTCTGGTCAATGATGTTCACAAACGGCAATGCCACAATCACCCGTTTTTTGTTAAACCGTTTTGCCTGCTCAAGTGCAAAAGCTATTGAAGCCAGCGTTTTCCCCAGCCCGGTCGGCACCACCAGCGCCCGGAAAAACAAAGGCTGTTTTGCCGCTTCTCTGCAAGCCATATATACTTCATTTCTGTATCTATTTATCTCTTTATCCTTGCCTTTCATCCGCAACTCAAGCATGTAGTTCTGTAATTGTTCATCCAGTTGATGTATACTGAATGCTTTTCCCTGCCGTTTTATACTCTTCCCATAATCAAAGTATCGTTCAGTATCCAGGAAATCAGCATCTACCAGTGCAGAAAAACACATTCTCATCAGCATTTCTTTGTATGCAAATGAAGATTTGCTATCAGATTTCCCTCCGAGCGGCAATCCCGGAAATCGCTTCAATATGTCTTTAATGATTTGCATTTCCGTTTGCGACAAATCCGGAATCGTTTTCAAATATTGCGGAGCGTCAGGGATCTTTTCATCAAACACTGTATTCAGATCCGGCATTCCTGTATGATGCCCCGCTACGATTGCTGCCGCCATGATCATCCGTTCATCCTGCACCCCCCGTTGCATGATGTCATGAAGTGCAATCGCACCGCCAATAGCATGTTGGACTGACCCGCGAATTTTTTTGTCTGCTTTTAAGTATTGTACAAACGCACCAGACTTTTTCCCCAAGTCATGTGCAATCGCAGCAATGGCCGTGATCCCGTATCGGTCAAACGTATGGCTGAAACGCCTTGCTTGAAAGTACGTCCCTTTCATATGCTCGTCCAAATAATGTGGCTTTTGATTTTCAGATGTAGAAAAATGAGCAATGTATCTGATTTTTATCACCTTCTATGAATTGGATGTTTTATTAACTATCCTATCTCTAAGTATAATAAAAATGTTCTCCGTTTTCAACAAAATATTCGAAAAATTATAGATTCTAACGGGTGCAATATAAAAAACGGGGAAAAATCACCCGTTTTTTACACAAAAAATTTACTTTTATCACAAACCCAGCTGCAGATTCCGCGTTCTGTTCATCTACAGCAATAATTAACAAAAACTTCCAATTCATAGTTTCAATCCACGCACTTACTGAGTACAGCAAAATATAAACAACGCATCCATTTCGCGTTAGCGTTTATACCTTATCGTACTCCCCATAAATGCGAATACATCGGTAGTTTATCAAAGATGATTAAAAATTTCAAAGCATCTGTATTCACCTTCCATCTTTATTTTATTCTTGAAAATATGATATAAGGCAATTATTCCCCTTAATGGGACACATAGATTCCCGTGTACTTCTTTGTTATAAAAATTGGGCAGTACAAACCCTATTTGGATATAGCTATACGCCCAATCAGCATCCCGATAGATCCTCCCCCCCCTGCTGCCTACTCAAATAGTTCATCCGCCAATTTTTTGATTTGGGCTTTTCGTTCCTTCGTCAGTTGCCTGTCAATGCGCGGTATTCCATCTTCAACGATAATCACGTCCCCAGCTTGGACACCGGATGGAAGCTCACTCAGACGGATATCCACCGTCGTCCGGTCATCTTTTTCACAAACAGCAAATTCCCCTTCGATCCGATCAACAATATATTTCATCAAAAACGTCCTCCTTTATTGCGGGGTAAAAGAAGTGTGGGTGGTATATGTTTTCCCTTTTACAACAGCTTTTATATCAATCCGCACTTCATAGCCGGGAGCCGCTCTGCTGATCCGAACCGGAAGCGGCGTCCCTGCCGTCCCCTGATAGACGGTGTCCTTGCTTTTGTAATGAAAAGTTGCCTGATATGCCGCGCCTGTCAAACCTGTAACCATTAAATTGATTTTACCATACTGCTGAGGCGTTTGATCATCAACCTTCGCCTGTAATGTACCATTAGAAGTGGCTTGCTGGGATGGCTGCTTTACTGGCGGAGCAGCCTTGCCGGAAGCCGTTGCATTTCCCACTTCCGAAGACGAATGATTCGGCGTTAAAGACGAAACCAGCTGGAATTCAATAGACTTCCCATCGGTTACCGCTAAAATGGTTTTCATTTCGTCTGTCCGGAAAATTTGAATATGATTCGACTTTAAACGATTGATCACCTCGTCATTTGGAAGCCCGTACGAATTCACCTTCGCTACCGAAATAATGGCGTACTTCGGTTTTACGGCGTCCAAAAACGCCTGGCTTGTTGCAGTCTTTGAACCGTGATGCCCCACTTTTAATACTTGGGATGAAAGATCTTGGTGCGTTGCAATCATATCTTCTTCAGAACGGATAGGGGCATCTCCCGTGAATAGAAAAGTACCTTTCTCCCCATAGGAAAGTTTTACAACAGCCGACCAGTCATTCATCTCTTCATGATAATCTTTTACAGGACCGACAAACTTCATCGATGCCCCCTGCAGCCCAAGATCAACATTCGCTTTTGCCTGCTTGATTTTAAGTCTGCTATTTTTCACGGCCAGCAAAAAATCTTCATAGGTTCTGGTTGTATTCACGACCCGCGGCGCATATACATTTTTTACTTTTAAGTTTTCCAGAACTGTATCCAGGCCCCCGATATGATCGGCATCCGGATGGGTGGCAATCACATCATCCAATTGGCTGACATGCAGCTGGCGAAGATACCGGACAACATCATCACCTTTGTCATTATTCCCGCCATCAATTAACACATTTTCTCCTTTTGGCGTTTGGATGAGAATGCTGTCCCCTTGCCCGACGTCAAAAAAATAAACCTTTAGTTTTCCTTTTGGAAGTGATGCAGTACTTTTATGATGGCTGTCTGTCTTGTTAACAGTTTTGCTGTCTGCTTTACTCTCTGATTTTTCCGTGCTTACCTGCTGAACCTGCTTTTCTTTTGCCGGCTGACTGTTAGCGGATTGGGTTTGACCGCAACCGCTGCAAAAGAGCATGAAGAATAATAGCAGAAACCATGCGCCCGTCCGGTTAATTTTCAAATTTTATTCTCCTTCTTTCCATATGGACTCAAATGGTGAAAAAACTGGAGCCCCTTTCAAAGTGGCAAAGACATCATTAGTTTACCATACACAACCCGCTCTAGAGAGAAGTCCGGATAAAAAAACCAATTTCAAATTTGATAAGGAATTTGGCTGCTTTTGTCGTATATAAATAAAGATGGCATGGAATGTAAAAAAGCTTGCACTTGGAGACGCTGTCGTATACAAAAAATTTTTAAACTGGATTGGAGGGGAAATGGCATGCCAAACTCCCGGAAGCGGCCCAAATTGAAAATTCCCAAGACAAAAAGCGAATGGTTTTGGGACATCATTGGCTATTTATTTTTCCTTGGGTCGATTATTTTTCTGGCCAGCGTTTGGGGAAAACTTCCGGAAAAAGTCCCCGGACATTATGATGCCGCCGGTAGAGTTGATCGTTGGGGATCAAAATGGGAACTTTTGATTTTACCCGGCGTGGGGGCAATCCTTGCGCTATTGATGCAGGTTTTGGAAAAATTCCCTCATATTTATAATTATCCTGAACGATTAAATGCATTGAATGCAAAACAATTTTATGTGCATAGCCGGAAACTGCTAAATCAATTGAAAAATATCTGTCTGATTTTCTTTGCCCTCATCTTATTGGAGTCCATTGGGATTGCAATGGGATGGGATAACGGTTTTGGTAAATGGTTTTTACCCATCATAATCATTGGCATCGGAATTCCGATTGTATTAGGAATCGTGACGCAAAGGAAAATAAAATAACAACAATACGATAAAGGAAGCATGAACGTTGAAAAATTTCGCCATTTGGAACCAACATAAAGCACGCTTACGTTAAGAAAGTGAGAAAAAATGACGCCCTTCCACAACATAGACCGCGCCTGCATTAAGAAAACACGAATAAACAGCATCCTTCCTTAACAGATCCCAAGTCTCGTTAAGAAAGCGAGAGATATGAGAACTGGAAAAACTGACGGCACCCTAAATATTTTTATATAATATAAATAGCAAGCGGCATGTTGAAGGAGCATCATAAATGAAAACAAGAGAGGACGCTATCCATTACTGTTTAAAACTGGAAAACACGTATGAAGATTACCCCTTTAAAGATAAGAATTGGACATTAATGCGCCACAAAAAAAATAAAAAAGTCTTTGCCTGGATTTTTGAAAGAAACGGCCATATTTGGATCAATGTGAAAGGTGAAAACGGCTGGCTGGACTTTTATCGCCGGAAATACCACGCTGTTGTTCCGGCATACCATCTGAACAAAGAACATTGGAATTCCGTTATTCTTGACGGCACCGTCCCGGAGGAAGAAATCTGTGATATGATAAGGCAAAGCTATCACTTAACGAAGAAAAAAGGAATTCAGTCAAATAGGAGCCGGTAAAAATGAGAACTCGCATTACGGAGATATTAAAAATAAAATACCCCATTATCCAAGGAGGCCTTGCTTATCTCGGATATGCGGAATTAGCTGCTGCTGTTTCCAATGCGGGCGGCCTGGGGCAAATCACTGCCGCGACGCTGCGAACACCTGAAAAACTTCGCAATGCAATTCACAAAGTACGAAAATTAACCGGGAAGCCCTTCGGTGTAAACTTTGCAATCGCAAGGTATAACGGCCGGTACGAGGAGTTGCTTGAAGTGGCCATTGAAGAAAAGGTTCCAGCCATTTCCATCAGTGGCGGTAACCCGCAACCGGTCTTCGAAAGGATAAAAGGAGAAAACATTCGTACACTTGTGCTTGTGGCTGGAACAAGACAAGCACAAAAAGCTGAACAATTGGGTGCAGACGCAGTGATCGCCGTCGGGCAGGAAGGCGGGGGCCATTTAGGCCGGGACGACATTGGCGGCATGGTGCTCATTCCCCGGGTTGCAGACGAAGTATCCGTTCCTGTAATCGCCGGCGGGGGCATTGGGGACGGGCGTGGATTATTGGCTGCCCTTGCTCTTGGCGCAGAAGGAATTCAAATGGGGACCCGTTTTATTGCCACCAAAGAATGTATTCATGCACACGAGAAATATCAACAAACAATCGTGCATGCAAAAGAAACGGATACAGTAGTGATTAAGAAAACATTAGGGGCACCGGGCCGGGTCTTGAAAAACCGCTTTGCCTTGAATATTATGGAACGTGAACAGGAAGGGGCATCCTACGAAGGCCTGAAAGAGATGATTAGCGGTAGCGCAAATTGCAACTATATTTATGACGGGAATGAAGAAAAAGGTTATGCTTGGGCCGGACAGGTCGTCGGCCTTATTCATACGATTCCGACAGTGCAGGAATTGTTTGACGAGATGATGCATACTGCAGAAAAAGGGTTATCCCGATTAGATCATATTATGAAAGAACAAACCCATAGATCATCGTGAAGCAACGATTGACAAACCTGACGGGGCTCCCTGCCCAACACTCGTTTGGTTGGAGAAAAATTGACCCCCCTGCTAAAAATCTGCCAAAGATCCATCTTTGGCAGATTTCTCATTTTCCCCATTCCAGAGTCTCCTGGATCAGAATGTTCTTCAAATTCGATAAGACTCTTTGTATCCTTTCCAAATCCAGCAATTCGTGATATTATATCCATGGGAAGACCTCTCTCTAGATGTTCATTTCACGGTGTACAGTAGAGTGTCTTCCCTTTTTTCCATTCATCTACCCCTTCGACTTCGAGTACATACTTACCAAAAAACCAATTAGATAATGTTCCGCTCCTCCCCTTTATGTGTTACGATACTCATATAAAAAGCTCTCCCTATGGATCGCCTGCCAGCTGCCATAGGAAGAGCTGATTTTCGATTTTTGTTTTGTTTGGGCATGGTCCAGTCTTAATGAGCAGAGACCTCATCAGGGATTGCGGCGATGCCCAATTTTTCAAAGACAAGGGCTTTGCTTGCAACATATGCGTTATACTCAATTCTCTCAAGCATATCATAGGCTTTGTGCAGGGTTTCATCTGTAATCAGGATACCATGCCTATTGAGCAGCATGGCTGCCGGTGTTACTTTTTCCCCTAACGAGATAATGTGCTTTCGGACAGTTTCTGCCAGTTCTACTGTTGTTGCCGGGCGGTATTCCAACGTTGGGATTTTTCCGAGCTTTTGTGTAGCCTCAGTTAAATTCGGCATATCCATTCCCAAAGTCGCAAAAACGAAAGATTCCTTTGGATGGGCATGGAGCACACAGCCGATCGATTCATTCTCATGATAACAGGCCATATGCATGTCACTTCACGGAATGCATTCAGTTGCAGAAGTTCATGCTATGGTGAATCAATAAGGCTAACGGCTAGACACATCGCCAAGAATACCCATCTTCCGGCTCAATCCAGAAACACCATTTCCTAGTAATGTATACGGGAAACGATTATACAGAGTAAGCTGTTTTTAAACAAGCACATGTACTGATTCAACATTTTCGCCATTTTTTACGAAAAAACCGTTCGCCAAACATCCGGTAACTGAAATACTTACCTTTGATTGCGGCCTTGCCATAGGGCTCACTTTTTCAATCCTTGCTTCATAAACGAAATGTTCCTCCATCATCTCATACATAAAGCCACTATAGAAAGCCGGAATATATCCTAATTTATCTTCACCGTTATTAGACAAAACGATTACAGCTTTCTCATCCTCCTTGTTTGAAGGCTCCAATTGAAAACGCACAGCCGCACCTTCTTTCAACTGATTAATGACTTTTTCTCCGTCATAGTAGCGCCACCCCGCGATATAAAAGTCAAAATTGAACCGGTCTTCAAAAACACTAATGGGGGCAACAAATTCATACGGATCAGTAGCCAGCCGTCCACCAGTAGCCCGCAATAAATCCATTTCTGTATAATCCGGAGGCAGCCCATAATTTTTTAAAATCTTATCAAAATCCGGTCTCCTTTTATCCGGTAACCGCCGTTCAAATGGTCCAAATAAGCGATCAGAAATGTATGTCTTATTGAGATTACGAAATGACAGGTGCGGTTTATATCCATTTTCCAAAGCTTCTTTTAAGGTTCTGCGCTTCCCGCTCAACTCATATGAAAAAATGTATTTTCCATCTTCATGAAATAAATTGCCAATATGATAGCGCTGCCTTGTCTTCTGATTTTGCCAGATCAGCCATAAGACACATGGATTTTTTTGCATTCAAGCACCTCCTTTGTACCAGTTCAAGAGCCATTCTTTACGATAGAGGAGTAACTTTTTTACCCACTTTTTGTATACAGGTCCCATCACTTTTTCCGGTATGGGGTCTACGATTTCCTGAAGCATCTGCAAGTTTATTTTATTTAATGAATTTATCGATTCTTTGGTCTCTAAAGGATAATATTGTTTGATCACTGTTAATAAATCAAGAAAGCGCGGCTTCTTTTTTTCAGGCAAGCCTATCAAGGAATAACTACGATTGCTAAAAGCTTTAAACATATTGCAATCTTTGTCCATTAGACGGATTCTGTTTTCTTTCAATTGAAATCCTAGAGAAGCGCCATTATCATAAACAGGGGCGATTCTATACTCATTATTATCATATATAATTCCCCAATTGTCACAATGTCTATCCTGATTTCCAATTAAGGCGTCAAATACAATAATTCCAATGAAATCACGGTTCAATTTAAATTCTGACAGAACACGCATAATATTAAAAAAGTGGTAATGCTTAAGACTATATCTGTCAAAATCCTCTGCGATATTGAAAAATAAATCTCCACCTTCAAATAGCTCTTCTTGTTTGCTTATAAAATTTTTCGCCAGTGTGGCAACTTTTCCATTTTTCTTAGCCAGTTGCACATCCATTGTGGAGAGGCCGATTGCTCTCCCCACGTCAGATGCTACTTTCTCCGCCCAAGCTTCTCCCGTGTTTTCCTTGGGAATTTTCAATAGAAAATGTTGGCCAGTCTCCGGATGAACTAACCAATATTTCTCTCTTGTTCCTGAAACCTGCCTTTTTTCATCTACTTTCCAATTTGTAACATCCATTAAGCACATCGTTTCACCTTTTAGGAATCTTTATTCCATTATAATTGAACAAGATGCAGTTGTCAGCCAATGAACTTATTTTTAGTCATTTACGTTCGGCCCCCAACCAACTTCATCACAACCTTATAGAGCGCTTACATTTAAGCTGTGATGAAGATCCGAAACCATTAACCTTGTGAAGGAAGCATAGATCTGCAGACTTGAAAACAAAAAAATAGCGGCGTTATGCCGCTATTTTTTCTTAAAAGGACAACTTGAACAAATCACCAGGCCAGTTTCTTGCTCCCCAGTTTTCTATGGAAATCCTTGTCTTTTGGCGTACTTGGGTCGATCCCTTTTAACTGCGGGACATACGCACAGATCAGTTGAACCGGGATGATGTATTCATAAGTTTTATAAAATGGGGGATTCACTTTATTGCTGAAGGGAGTGGAACCCTGTTGCCCATTCCCTCAAAAACATACTTTACATTCGACACAAACCTTCAAATTTCCTCCTTCATTTTTCAGGCCATCTCCGGATACAAAATCCCCCCTTCGAAGAGGTGTCCAGCGTTGCTCAAAGGTTTTTTCCTTAAATGAAAAAAACATTAGAATTTTATGTGAAACCCGCAAAAATGATATAGAATATTCCCCCATCATGTAGTAGTATTTTACTGTTACAACAACATTTTTAAAGGGGGGAATACGTTGGAAAAGAAATTTTTTAGCAGATTGTCAATATTGATGTTGTCTTTGTTACTGGTTGCCGGCTCGATCAGTTATTTTCCTAAATCTGCCAAGGCTTATACATCCGGCACATCGCTCGATAACCGCGTGATTTTCCAAAGTTTTAGCCTGTACATGCCATATGAAAGCAATATGTACAAAATTCTTTCAGCGAAAGGCAACGAATTGAAAGATTGGGGGATTACGGATATATGGCTTCCGCCGGCTTACCGTTCTTTCAATGCGGCACGTTACATGGAAGGCTACGCCATTGCCGACCGTTATGACCTCGGTGAATTTAACCAGGGGCCGAATAACACTCGGCCGACCAAATACGGAACAAGCGATGAATTGAAAAGTATGGTTTCCGTGCTTCACGCAAATGGTTTAAAAGTACAGGAAGACCTTGTGCCCAACCAGGTTCTCGGATTGAGCAAAAGGGAAGCAGTTTACGTCACACGCGTAGATCAAGACGGAAATTTGTTTAAAAATCCTTATACAACAGGACTTGCAACGCAAATCAGGGCCAACCTTTATCTCGCTTACACAAAAGGTGGCGGCGAAGGACAGGCAAAATATGGCTATATCAAAGAATGGAACAAAAAATATTTTAACGGTACCTCCTTACAAGGGCAGGGTATGGATCGCGTGATGAAAGACAGCGAGGGCAATCCGTACCGTTATTTTGGGCCAAACAACCCGAAAAACTACTTGCCAAGCTGGCTTGATGAAGCTGCAGCAGCAAATAAAATCAATACAGTTGATACTTATTTGCCAGTAGACGGCTGGTATGCTGCAAAAGACGCTTCGACTTCGGATAATTATTGGAAACCGATGTTAATGCATGACCCTGGCTATTTAAAGTACATGAAAAGCCATGGCTATTCATCTGTTGACGATATACTGAACGGCGACAACGGGCAAATCGCAAGTTTAACAGATGCGTATATTGCATCCCAGCCCGGGTACGGCTTCGGATCGGAAGAAAGGTCGTTTAAAAATGATGATTCCGGATCAGATGACCAGGATCAATTTTTATTTGTGAAAAAGAATGGGACAACTGTTCACAACCTTTACAACACGATCAGCGGGCATAACCAGTTTCTGGTAGGAATGGACATAGACAACGGGAATCCAACTGTCCAAAAAGAACAGATCCACTGGATGAACTGGCTACTTGATACGTATCAGTTTGACGGCTTCAGAATTGATGCGGCAGGCCATTACGATAAGCAAGTGCTGCTGGATGAAGGTGACGTTATGAAACAGCATTTTGGCAGCCATTTAAACGACCATTTAAGCTATATTGAGAGTTATCAAAGTGCCGGGACAGATTTTGAAAATAAAAACGGGAATCCGCAGTTAATGATGGATTATGCCCTGTTCTATTCTTTGCAAAATGCTTTGGGCAAAAATTCGCCATCAAACAGCCTGTCAACCATTGCTACAAACGCTGTTGTCAACAGGGCAAGCGCAGGCACGGCGAATCCAACGCCTAACTGGTCATTTGTGAATAATCATGACCAGGAAAAGAACCGTGTGAATAAAATCATGATGGACCTGTACGGCATTAAGCCGGGTATACATTACGGCACATCCGCACCGAAATCTTTCCAAGATCTGTATGATAAAAAGACAGAGGCAAAAGCTTTGGATATTTATGAAAAAGACATGGAAAGAACGGTAAAAACATATGCGCCATACAATGTGCCGAGCCAGTACGCATATATTTTGACGAATAAAGATACCGTCCCGACTGTCTTTTACGGCGACTTGTACAAAACGAATGCTTCTTACATGAGCGAGCATACGCCGTATTATGATACGATTGTGAAATTGTTGAAAGTGCGCAAAAATTATGCCTATGGGAACCAGCAAGTAACCAACTATAAGTCGAACACTTCCGGCACGGCGGGAAAAGATCTAATCTCAAGCGTCCGCTATGGAAAAGACCGGAATACCGGCGTGGCAACCGTAATCGGAAATAACCCGAAAACCGATACGACTATTAAAGTGGACATGGGTACCCGGCATGCCAACCAGCTATTTGAGGATGCAACCGGATTTCATAACGAAAAGCTGTCCACAGATAGCAAAGGCATTTTAACCGTTCATGTAAAAGGGACGCAAAATCCCCGGGTAAAAGGGTATCTTGGCGTCTGGATCCCCTCAAAAAAAGCGGCAACGCCGAAACAAGGCCCTGCACTTCAATACGGTAAGTATGTAACGGTAACAAACAAGCACTATGCCGTATATCAAGACTTCAACTGGAAAAAGAAAAATGTCACTGCAGTGAATAAAACGTATCTTGCCAAGGTCCAATACCATCACAGCAACGGATCAACTTACCTGTCCCTTTATGACGGGAAAGGCAAATGGGTAGGCTATATCAACGCCAAAGCTGTGAAAACAGGAAGCGGCAAGCAAGGCGCTGCCATACAATACGGTAAGTATGTAACGGTAACAAACAAGCACTATGCCGTATATCAAGACTTCAACTGGAAAAAGAAAAATGTCACTGCAGTGAATAAAACGTATCTTGCCAAGGTCCAATACCATCACAGCAACGGATCCACTTACCTGTCCCTTTATGACGGCAAAGGCAAATGGGTAGGCTATATCAACGCCAAAGCTGTGAAAACAGGAAGCGGCAAGCAAGGCGCTGCCATACAATACGGCAAACATGTCAAAGTCACCAGCAAGAACTACGCCGTATATCAAAACTTCAACTGGCAGAAGAAAAATATCCGGGCCGTAAACAAAACATACTTGGCGAAGTACATTTTTTACCACATAAATGGGTTAAGCTACCTGTCCCTTTATGACAACAAAGGCAAATGGATAGGTTACATCAATGCCAAGGCGGTTAAAAGCAAATAAATTTCTTTAAACAAAAAGCGTCCCCATAACCGGCAACGGGGTGGGGATGCTTTTTTCTGCTCACTGCAAATCAGAAAGAAGGGCACCTTCAAGGTAGGTTTTATTTAAAATTCGGGGTTTTCTTTGATTGTTTCGAGTCCCTCCTGCTCATTCATCGCCCATTCCTCCAGTTCAGGGAAACATTAATGTCTCCGGGTTATCAGGGACATTTTGGACTCCAAATTGCAAATCATATTTTTCAGAATGGATGGATGGAAACCCTGCTTTCTGAAAAAGCTGTACCCACTGTTCCTCGGTTAAAATTTGGGATACGCCATAAAAATCTTTGATGTGTGCCAGTTTTTGCTGCGAAACAGGTTGTTCCAAAACCATTTCAATCGCAATTAAACATCCGCCGGGCTTCAGCACCCGCCGAAATTCCTGAACCGTTGTGGGCATATCGGTAAAAACGATCACCGACTCTGACAATACCAAATCAAATTGCCTGTCTGCAAACGGGAGAGCCTCTGTATTCCCATGCACAATTTGTACCGGCAAACCTAATGTCCGGACTCTTTTCCTGGCTTTTTCCACCATCAATTGATGATGATCCAGCCCTGTCACTTGGCACCCATACTGCTACGCAACGTATGCAGCAGTATGGCCGGTGCCGCAGCCCGCATCAAGCACCGTTGTTTTTTCCCTATATGTTCAGCCGATAATATATCCTGTGTCAGCTTGAAACCGCCTGGATGCGCTCCGCCGACTCCCAGTTCTGCCAAACCATTCAGGTAAGTATATTCCTGATCCACTCTAACCCCTCCCTTGCCATCCAAACAGTTGGCTCGTTGATATACCGTATGTACCATTGCAGAAATCGGTAACCTTTATCGTGTGAACTACCCACCACTTATCAACCTTACGGTTTGATTGAAGTGGGGGCTTCTCGACTTATCGTTGCTTTTACTAGCCAACGAAAACTGACCGAGCTAACCCTCTTGTTCCAAGAGTTTTGTTACTTATGATAACGCTAATAAGCGTATACCTTCATTTTTGATATTGATTGCTGAATTGTGATCGCGATCTAATACAAAGCCGCAAGAACATTTATATACACGTTCAGATAATGGCATTTCT
>NZ_ALAS01000174.1 GCF_000290615.1 Heyndrickxia coagulans DSM 1 = ATCC 7050 | reverse complement strand
AAAATCAGCATGGACGGCAAAAAAAGAGCCCTTGACAATATCATTACCGAAAGGCTTTGGCGAACCATCAAGTATGAGGAAGTATATTTAGGGCTTGCTGAATAAGCAAAAATTCCAGATTTGACAAGGATTTTGGCTACTTTTGTCGAATATAAAGTGTAAGGATTTCAAAGAAAACACGTAAAAAACCTTGCACTTGGAGGCTGTTACGATGTACAAAAAGACCGAACATCAATTAACTTTTGTAGATGATTTTTTTCTACCATTCGGTGGGAAATTAAATAAAGAAAATCGCTGGGTCCGTCTTGCTGAAATAATTCCGTGGTGGAAGGCGGAAGAAAAGTATGCCAAGTCCTTCAAGAAGAAATTCAAAGGCGAAAAGGCTTATTCTGTCAGAATCGCTCTTGGGGCTCTTTATATCAAA
>NZ_ALAS01000173.1 GCF_000290615.1 Heyndrickxia coagulans DSM 1 = ATCC 7050 | reverse complement strand
ACAACGATTAGGTGTAAATCAAATACCTATGAAATTTGGAGAATATGCGAGTAAATGAGAGATAATTGAACTTTATTGAAGGAGGCTGTCGTTTCGGACCGTGCCGTACGTACCGAGGGGTCATCATTGTATTTGAAACCGGGAGACAAGTGGGAAATAAAGGATCTTGTTTACGGGCTCATGCTCCGGTCGGGAAATGACGCCGCCAATGTGATTGCCGAAAATGTCGGGGGCAGCATAGAAGGTTTTGTTTTTATGATGAACGAAAAAGCGAAAGAGATCGGCATGCATGACACCCATTTTGCCAACCCGAACGGCCTTGAAGACCCGAACGGCCGCCATTATTCGACCGCTTATGATATGGCGCTGTTAATGAAGTACGCGATGCAAAACAAACAGTTCCGGAAAATCACCGGCACGAAATTTTACAAAGGCTGGCGGAACAAAAACCGGCTGCTGACTGAAAAGTACCGGTATTGTACGGGTGGGAAAACCGGTTATACGAAAGTGGCCAAGCGGACACTTGTGACAACGGCGACAAAAGGAGGCGAAAATCTTATCGCCGTTACCCTGAACGATTCGGATGACTGGGATGACCATATTGCGATGTATGAGTACGGTTTCCGCCAGTATGACAGGAAACGGATTGTGGAAGAGGGGCCGGTTGCCGCCGTCCGCACGAAATATTTGAAACAGCATGTTTATGTGAAACGGGATATCGTCTACCCGCTTAAAGCCGGAGAAGAAGACGCCGTAAAAGTCGAATACCGGATCAAAAAGCCTGAAAGTTCGTGGAAAGACCCGGAAAGAGTGCCGGAGACCGTCGGAAGGGCGATTGTTTATTTGAACGAAAAAGTGATCGCAAGCACGCCTATTTATTATCAGAAAACGCCGGTTAAAGAGAAAGAAACATGGCTTGAACTGTTCGAAGAGACATTTTGGATCCAATTGGGGCTGAAAAACAATGGTTAATTATATTTGGATCGGCATGGCCGTGATTGGGCTTGTTTTTGCGGCGGTAAACGGGAAGATGCAGGCGGTGAACGAGGCGATTTTTACATCCGCGCGCGATGCGGTCTCGATCAGCATCGGCCTGATTAGCGTCCTTGTTTTCTGGCTCGGGATGATGAAGATTGCGGAAGTTTCAGGCCTCCTTTCGAAACTTTCCCGCCTGTTCCGGCCGGTGATCAAAAAATTGTTTCCGGATGTGCCGGACAACCATCCGGCACTCGGCTACATCCTCTCCAATATGATTGCCAATATGTTCGGGCTCGGAAATGCCGCCACCCCGCTTGGCATTAAAGCGATGGAGCAGCTGCACGAACTGAACGGAAGGAAACCGGAAGCAAGTCGCTCGATGATCACGTTCCTTGCCTTAAACACATCCGGGCTCACGCTTATTCCGGCAACGGTGATTGCCATCCGCCTGAATGCAGGTTCTGCGCATCCGACCGAGATTGTGGCGCCAACCTGTATCGCCACTTTTGCAACGACCATTGCCGCCATTTGCATTGACCGCTATTTTTACCACCGGCGGACGAAACGGAGGAAGTGATGTTTTTGAAATGGATCTCACTGATTTCAATTTGGCTGATTCCGGCAATGGTCGGATTTATTCTGCTTTACAGCGCATGGAAAAAGGTGCCCGCTTACGAAACATTTGTGGAAGGCGGCAAGGAAGGCATTAAAATTGCCTTTTCGATTATCCCTTTTTTAGTCGGCATGCTTGTCTCAATCACGATTTTCAGGGCATCAGGCGCGCTCGATTTTTTTGTCGGATTTTTAAAACCGGCCCTGCATTTGCTCGGTATCCCTTCCGAAGTCGTGCCGCTTGCTTTGATCCGGCCGGTTTCCGGCAATGCCGCCCTAGCCCTTATGGCGGATCTGATCAAAACATACGGGCCGGACTCGCTGATCGGGAGAATGGCATCCGTCATCCAGGGCAGCACGGATACCACCCTTTATGTCGTAACCGTTTATTTCGGGGCGGTCGGCATCCGGAAAATGGGGGATGCCTTAAAGGTCGGGCTGCTCGCCGATCTGTTCGGGATTATGATCGCAATTTTCATGGTGCTCTTGTTATTCTGACGCGGCGAAAGGGAAAATCAACGGTTTATCCGCCATTTCAGGGTGCTTGTGCGCTTCGTCAGGCTTTGCTTTTCATTGCCGTTATGCCATAATGCTTAAAGGATAGTTTAAGCAAAACAAATTGAGGTGTAACGGATGGAACGTTTGCAAAAAGTGATCGCACAGGCCGGTGTCACATCCCGGAGAAAAGCGGAGCAGCTGATACTGGAAGGGAAAGTGAAAGTGAACGGGGAGATGGTCAGAACGCTGGGGACAAAAGTGTCCCAAGCGGATAAAATTGAAGTGGAAGGCATTCCGCTTGAGCGTGAAGAAAAAGTATATTACCTTTTTTATAAACCAAGAGGGGTGATTTCCGCTGTCAGCGATGACAAAGGGAGAAAAACGGTAAGCGACTATTTCCGCGATGCGGGCGCAAGGGTTTATCCGGTCGGCCGGCTCGACTACGACACGTCGGGCCTTTTGGTAGTCACCAATGACGGTGAATTTGCAAACCTTCTGATGCATCCGCGTTTTGAAATCGACAAAACGTATATCGCAAGGCTTTCCGGCATTCCATCCAGGCAGGAATTAAAGCAGCTGGAAAAAGGGATCCGGCTAAAGGACGGCATGACTGCGCCTGCCAGGGCAAAACTGTTGTCCATGGACAAACGGAAAAAGAAAGCGATCGTCCAGCTTACGATCCATGAAGGCAGAAACAGGCAGGTCAGGCGCATGTTCGAATATCTCGGCTACCCGGTTGAAAAACTGCGGCGCGAAGCATACGGCATGCTGACACTAAAAGGATTAAACGCGGGCGAAAAAAGGGAACTCACCCCGCATGAAGTTAAGACGTTAAGATCCCTTGCCGAAAACGGAGGCGCCTCCCGTAAATAAAAGCTCAAGTGAAGAGGCTTATTTTGTTCACAAAAACTTCAAAAAAAAGCGAAAAAGGACAGAAAAATGTTATAATGTATGAGAGTTGTGTGACACTTTTGGACAGGGGGAGGAGCAATGTCACAAACGAAACAGAAACGCCTCATTTTCCGCGCCTCGATTCTCGCTGTTCTGATATTGGCTGTCGGTTACACACTGTATGCAAATGCGACGAAGGAGTCGCAGGGAGCGCTTGCAGCGGGGGATAAGGCCCCTGATTTTATCCTGAAAGATTTGAATGGGAAAACGTACCGGTTGTCCGATTATAAAGGGAAAGGCGTCCTTTTGAATTTTTGGGGGACATGGTGCGAGCCGTGCAAGAAAGAAATGCCTTATATGAATGAACTCTATTCGTCCTATAAACCAAAAGGCGTGGAAATTCTTGCCGTCCACGTAAAAAATACGCGCTTTCTTGTGGACGAATTCGTGAAACAGTACGGGCTTACGTTCCCGGTGCTGATTGATAAAAACGGTGATGTCCAGCATGCGTATCACATCGACCCCCTTCCGACAACCTTTTTGATCGGGCCGGACGGGAAAGTCAAAAAAGTGATCATTGGAAACCAAAACCTCTCCAAAAAAGACATTCAGGACATGATGGATATGATCAAACCATAACCGAGGAGAGAGACAATGAAGGATATAAAATGTGAGTGCGGACATGTGAATCCTCCCGGGACCGTTTTGTGCGAGTCGTGCGGGAAAGCGCTGACAGCAGAAGCGGAGGCGGCAGTTCTCCATGATATGCGGTATGAAGGGAGCGCGCGCAGGTCGCAAGTGTATAAAAAAACGCCGGTGGATAAAATCTGGAATTTTTTTTCGTCCGTAAAAACCGGCGTCTGGCTGATTGTCCTGACGTTAATTGCGTCAGCCCTAGGCACCGTGCTGCCCCAGGCAGGCTATATCCCTTCCAATGCCGACCCGTCCGATTATTACGAGGATCAGTACGGCTGGTTCGGCAAGCTCTGGTATACGCTCGGATTTGATGACCTGTACAATTCCTGGTGGTATCTGCTTTTAATTGCCCTGATCGGCGTTTCGCTCGTCATTTGCAGCCTTGACCGCTTTCTCCCGCTGCGCCGCGCCCTTTCAAACCAGAAAGCGGCGCGCCACGAAGGGTTTCTGAAGCGGCAGCGCCTTTACGTGAAAAAGGAAGGGGCCATCGATGATGCGTCATATGCACAGGTCAAACGCCGGCTTGAAGAGAAGCATTATAAAATCCGTGAAGAAGGCGGGAACTTATTTGCCGAGAAAAACCGGTTTTCCCGCTGGGGGCCGTACGTCAACCATATCGGATTGATCATCTTTCTTTGCGGCTGCATGCTCCGCTTTATTCCCGGCATGTATGTCGATGAATTGGTCTGGGTGAGGGAAGGAGAAAAAGCGGTGCTCCCCGGCACAAACGGGCAGTATGTACTGCTGAACAAGCAATTCAAGCTGCAAGTTTACAGCAAGAAAGACAATCAAAATTTTGAACCGGCACTGAATAAGGCCGGCAATGTTGCGAAAAATTTTGAGACGGATGCCGTGCTTTACAAGCAGGGGAAAAAGCGCGTTTTAGGGGAAGATGCTCCGCTTAAAAAAGTGAAATCCTACCGCATCCAGGTCAATAAGCCTTTGAAATTCGGGCATTACGCCGTATATCAAATGGATTACAAGCTGGATGAATTCCAGGCGATGTCTTTTGCTTTTGAGAAGAAGTCGGATAAAAAAATATACGGCAAACTTAAAATTGACCTGTACCATCCAAAGGCGGAATACCCGCTCGGAAACGGCTATAAAGTCAAGCTGCTCGGCTACTATCCTTCGTTTACGGGGTTTGCCAAAAACGGGGAGCCGCAAACGGATTCGTATATTCCAAACAATCCTGCTTTTCTTTTCAGTTTAATTTCGCCGGAACATCCGAAAGGGGAAAAAAGTTTTGTTGCCATCCGCCAGACCGTAGAACCGCTCGGAAAAAATGACTACAAGTTGGCTTTTGCTGGGCTTGAAACACGGAATGTTTCTGCTTTGGCCGTAAGAAAAGACGAGACGCTCTGGGTGCTGGCCGTTGGCGGCGCGATCTTTATGATCGGGGTCATTCAAGGCGCGTACTGGAACCACCGCCGTTTTTGGCTGAAGCGGGAGAAAGGCGCCGTGCTTTTGGCAGCCCATACAAATAAAAACTGGTACGGGCTGAAAAGGGAGCTGGAATGGGTGCTCAGCGCATCCGGCATGCCAGCGCTTGTTGACAGAAAAGAAAGGAAGAATCCGCAACAGGCCCATACAGCTTAAACAGACAGGTGCAATCGGATGAGGAGGGGGAAAATTGGAAAATCTGGTCGAAACAAGCAGCCGGTTGTTGTTCGCCGCATTCCTTTTGTATTTAACCGGCACTTTACTGTTCGGCGGCGCGATCCGCACGCCGAAAAAGGGACAGGCAGGCGGCGCCGGGCCGCAAAAAACGAAGTGGGGAAATTTTGCGATCTTCGCAACGGCTGCAGGGTTTATTTGCCAGGCTGGTTATTTTATTACAAGGTGGATAGCATCCGGGCATGCCCCTGTAAGTAATTTATTTGAATTCACTACTTTTTTTGGTATGATGCTTGTTGGAGCATTTATGGTCATTTATTTTCTTTACAGGAGTGCGGTGCTCGGGCTGTTTGCTTTGCCGGTTGCGCTTCTTTTGATTGCCTATGCAAGCATGTTCCCGAAAGACATCAATCCGCTCGTGCCGTCTCTTAGGAGCTATTGGCTGCAGATTCATGTGACAACGGCGGCTGCCGGGGAGGCCATTCTTGCTGTCAGTTTTGCTGCCGGGCTGATTTACCTTGTGAAAAGCACCGATCAGCAAAAATCAAACTGGCAGACTTTTTGGCTGGAATTTGTTATGCTTTGTTTAATTTGCATCGCCGGTTTTATTGTTGCAAAATCCGCTTTCGGCTTGTTTCATTACAAAGTGGATTTCAGCTGGATTGACCGCAACGGGGCAAAAAACACGGGGGAAAATGCCCTCGTCTACCATATGCCGGCTGTTATCGGGCCGCATGACGGGGAAATTTTAACAGCCGGGAGAATGAAGCCGTGGTTTTACGTGCCGGCCTTTATCAATGCCGTCAAACTGAACACGGTCCTCTGGTCTGTTTTCAGCGGCATGATTCTTTACGCGCTGGTCCGGTTGGCGGCCAGAAAGCGGATCGGCGCGCTGTTAAAACCGCTCACCAAAAATCTAAATTTAGATTTAATGGATGAGATCGGCTACCGCTCGGTATTGATCGGATTTCCGGTGTTCACACTCGGCGCGTTAATCTTTGCGATGATCTGGGCACAAATTGCCTGGAGCAAATTTTGGAGTTGGGACCCGAAAGAAGTGTGGGCACTGGTTACGTGGCTGTTTTATGCCGCCTTTCTCCATTTGCGCATGTCAAGAGGCTGGCAAGGTGAAAAATCCGCCTGGCTGGCCGTCATTGGCTTTGCCATTATTCTGTTTAACCTGATTGCAGTAAATCTTGTCATTGCCGGGCTGCATTCGTATGCCTGATTTTGTAAGCTTTTGAATCCTGCGCACCCCCGGGAGGGCCCACCCGGGAATGCGGTGGCTTGCATGGACCCGCAAGGATTTTACCGGCGGATGTATCTTGCCCGGGCAGGGTGCTGATATTGACTGAGGAGGAATAGCCATGGATGAGGATGTAAAAATTTTAGTGGTTGATGATGAAGAAAGGATCCGGCGCCTGTTACGAATGTATTTGGAAAGGGAAAATTACATGATTGATGAAGCGGAAGACGGCGATACCGCTTTGAAAATGGCGCTTGAAAAAGACTACAGCTGCATTTTGCTCGATATTATGATGCCGGGAAAAGACGGCATTGAAGTGTGCCAGGAATTGCACGAAAAGAAAATGACGCCCGTGATCATGCTGACGGCCAAAGGCGAAGAAGCCAACAGGGTGGAAGGATTTGAAGTCGGCGCGGATGATTATATTGTAAAACCGTTCAGCCCGCGCGAAGTGGTGCTGCGGGTGAAAGCCCTGCTCCGCCGGTCGCTGCAAACGGGTTTCTTAAGCGCGGATACGAAAGCAAAAGACATTGTCGTTTTCCCACATATTACCATCGACAATGATGCCCACCGCGTCACAGCGGACGGAAAAGAAGTCAATCTGACCCCGAAAGAGTATGAGCTTCTTTATTTTCTCGCTAAATCTCCGGATAAAGTGTTTGACCGCGAACAGCTTTTAAAAGAAGTATGGCATTATGAATTTTTCGGCGATCTCCGTACGGTGGATACGCATGTCAAACGCTTGCGGGAAAAATTGAATAAAGTGAGCGAAAACGCGGCTAAAATGATCGTTACCGTCTGGGGCGTCGGGTATAAATTTGAGGTTGCGCCGGAATGAGAATTTGGCGGACGGTTGTCGGGAAACTGTGGATGACCATTCTGCTGATGGTTGCCTGCGTCTTGCTCATCCTGACGGTACTGTTGCTCAAGTTTTTTGAAGAATACCATATCAAGCAGATTGAGCAGGATTTGTCCAATACGGCGCAAAAAATCTCGAGAGTTATGGAGGAGCACCCAAGCGGAAAGATCGGGAAAGAAATTGCCCTCGGCGTTCTGGACCAAAACGAGAAAGTGATGATCGTTTACCGCAAAAATGATATCTTTTATCCGTCCGGTTCCAAATCATATAAAGGGATCCCGTACGCGTCGATTTTAAGGGATAAGCAGTTGTCCAAAGTGTTTAGCGAAAAGAAGAAAGTGATCAAAGAGTTAACCCCTTCCGGCGGGTCTTCCCGCAATAAGTACCATCATGTGATTGTGACGGCCGTCCCGCTTCATGTGAAGGGGGAAGAACCGGGCGCGGTATTTGTTTACCAGTCATTGGAAGTGCTCCAGGAAATGACGCGGCAAACGACAAAAATCATTTTGCTCGGTGCAGGCATTGCCATTATTTTAACGACCGGCTTTGCCTTCTTCCTTTCAAAAAGGATTGGCGGGCCGTTGCATAAAATGCGGGAAGCGGCTTTTGAAGTGGCAAAAGGGCGCTTTGACAAAAAGGTGCCGATTTTAACCCGTGATGAAATCGGGGAACTGGCGACCGCTTTTAATACGATGGGGCGGCAGCTTAAATTTAATATGGACGCCCTGAAGCAGGAAAAAGAGCAGCTGCGGAATATTTTAAGCAGCATGGCCGATGGTGTTTTAACCTTTAACCGGGACGGCGCCATCTTAATCATGAACCCGCCGGCCGAGATGTTCCTTCAAAATTGGTACCATAACCAGGCTGCAAAAGACGCCCCCCTTCCTGAAGGGCTGTCCGCATTGCTTGCAAAGGTGGTCGAAACGGAGAAAGAACAGACGGATGAAATTGAAATCAACGGCCGGTACTATGTCATGATTGCAAGCCCGCTTTATAATTTGTCCCGTATCCGCGGCGTTGTCACCATTATCCGCGATATGACGGAAGAACGGAAGCTGGACAAGCTGCGCGATGATTTTATCGCAAATGTTTCGCACGAATTGCGGACGCCGGTTGCCATGCTGCAGGGATACAGCGAAGCAATCATTGATGATATTGCGGCAAGTGAAGAAGAAAAGAAAGAATTTGCCAAAATCATTTACGATGAAACGCTCAGGATCGGCCGGCTTGTCAATGAGCTGCTCGATCTGGCAAGAATGGAAGCAGGGCATTTTTCATTCAGAATGGAGCCGGTCTCATTCAAAAGTTTTATCGAAAGAGTGACACATAAATTTAACGGCATCGCGAAAGAAAAAGGAATCGGCCTCGTTTGCGAGACTACTTCGGACAATGATCTCACCCTTGAAATCGATGCCGACAGGATTGAACAGGTGCTGACGAATTTAATTGATAACGCCCTCCGGCATACTTCCCCGGACGGTTACGTCAAAGTAAAAGAGGAAGAAACCTCCGGCGGCGTATATGTACACGTCGAAGACAACGGATCCGGCATTCCGGGCGAGGATTTGCCGTTTGTATTTGAACGCTTTTACAAAGCGGATAAAGCAAGGACACGCGGCAAATCGGGAACAGGGCTGGGCCTTGCGATTGCCAAAAACATTGTCGAAGGGCATGGCGGCCGGATCTTTGTCAAAAGCAAACTAGGGGAAGGGACCACCTTTTCATTTTTTCTTCCAAAAAAGGGCTGACCCGGCGCCGGGTCTGCCTTTTTTTGTATATTTTCCCGTTTTTTTGCGCATCTTAGAAGATGGCTTTGCTTGAATCGGAATTGAAAAAACGAAAATGGGGTGGATCAATTGCCAGCATACATCAAAATATGCCTTTTCGTTTCATTGGCAGCTGCATGCCTGGGGGTTGCCTGTTCGGCAAATGGCGTGTCCGCGTCCGGGCCGGATATCCATGAAGCGACAAAAGACTGGATTTTTCCGGCGACAGGGACGATCTCCGACACATTTAACACAAGGTACGGCACACATAAAGGGCTTGATATTGCCGGAAGATACCGTGCAAAAGTATTCAGCGCCCAAGAAGGCACCGTTATCCGTTCCTATTTGTCCGCATCCTACGGACATGTTGTTTTTGTCCGCCATCCGTCCGGATATGAGACGGTTTACGCCCATCTTGCCGGAAGGGCAGTCAGAGCGGGGCAGCATGTTGAAAAAGGAAAGGTGGTCGGCTATATGGGTTCGACCGGCCATTCAACCGGTATCCATCTTCATTTTGAAGTGCATCGCGGATCCTGGACGCCGGATAAAAAAAACGCGATTGACCCGTTTTTGATCTTCGGGACAGGCGCGCTGGGCCAGACGGTTTCCGCCAATGCCCATGACCCTTATGGGGTTTTTGATGCTTCCGCCATCCCTCAGCCCGTAGCTTACACTGTGAAAAAAGGCGATACGCTCTGGAACATTGCCCTGCATTTCCATACGAGCGTGGGCAGGCTGAAAAGCTGGAACAAATTGCGGTCAGACCGGATTATGGCCGGCCAGGTGCTGAAAATAAAAAATGAATGAAAGTGGTGCGGAATGCTTCACAAAATGGCAGCCGGCATGTATAATAAGCTTGTAATAAAAATTTCATACGATTTATCTTCGGGGCTGGGTGAGATTCCCGACCGGCGGTGATAAGGCAGTTGCCTTTCAGTCCGCGAGCCGGCTTTCCGGCAGGATTTGGTGAAATTCCAAAACCGACAGTATAGTCTGGATGGGAGAAGATAAAGGTTGCCAGTGTTTAATGACGCGTTAAACGCTTACTTGGACTCGCCTATTACAAAGCCCCCGGCATTTTGTCAGGGGCTTTTCATTTTGGTCCGCGGCACCTTTCTTCCTTTGATGGTAAATCGGTCACAAGGGGAGAGGAAGTTAAAATGAAGAAATGGGATGTAAAGCAATTCGTTGCAGTCGCGTTGCTCAGTGCTCTGGCTTTTATGCTGACGTTTATTAAATTTCCGGTTCCGCCTTTTCCATCGTTTTTAACAGTGGACTTCAGCGACATTCCGGTATTGGTGGCAGCCCTTCTTTACGGGCCGATGGCTTCTGTTGTAGCGGAACTGGTCAAAAATATCCTGAACTATTTATCGCTCGGCAGTGAAGCAGGGGTACCGATCGGGAATGTGGCGAACTTTTTTGCAGGGATGCTGTTCGTCCTGCCGACATATCTCATTTACAAACGGATGCGGACAAAAAAAGGCATGACTTTCGGCCTGATCACCGGCACGGTATCCATGTCGGTATGTATGAGCATTTTGAATTATTTCATCATTTTGCCGGCTTACTTGTACTTCATGAACTTTTCGGTCGGCAATGTAAAAGCGTATATTGTAGCGGGCGTGTTGCCTTTTAATCTTGTGAAAGGTCTCATCGTGACGGCTTTGTTTATGCTCATGTTTACAAAAATGAAAAACTGGATTGACAAAGCCTCCGCCATTGGGGGGAAAAGAATATGAAAAAAAGCAGGCCATCCCAGCCTGCTTTTTTTCATTCGTATTTTAGCGGATCGCCGTCAAAAGGCTTGTCGGAAACTTTAATCGATTCTGTCGGGCATCCTTCAAAGGCATCCATCAGGTCATCTTCCAATATTTCCGGGACTTCTGCAATGCCTTTATTATCATCCAAAATGACGAAAGAGAGCCCTTCATCATCATAGTCGAAAATATCAGGAGCGCTGGCGGAACAAGCGCCGCAAGCGATGCATGTATCTTTGTCTACGATTGTAAACTTTGCCATTTTGATTCCTCCTCGCTGTTCAATCACGGCAGAAAAGAAAAACGGGCAGCCTCGTAATGCGCAAGGAGGCATGCCGATGTTTCTCCTTCATTTTAAAACTCTTTTTTTCTTATTTCAATAGCGGGCTTCGCGGGGTTCGTGAAACCTGCCGAATCAATGAACAGCTCTGAGGAGTAAAAATTTTTCGTGATAATTTAACTATTCCCCCCCAAAAATGCGGCTAAATATGTAATAATTTAAATAATTAGAG
>NZ_ALAS01000172.1 GCF_000290615.1 Heyndrickxia coagulans DSM 1 = ATCC 7050 | reverse complement strand
TTAGCCACAGGACTAGGGAGAAAAGCTTGTGAACTAGGTTATGAGGTTCGTTTTTACCGTGTTGCTCACCTAGTTGAGGAATTAGAGCAAGCTTTACGTAACAACCGTTTATCAGCATTTAGAAAACGGATGGAGAAGGTTGATTTGGTCATTTTAGATGAAATGGGATACTTACCATTTAGTAAAGAAGGAGCTGAATTATTATTCCAAATCATATCGGAGTTTTATGAACAGAAAAGCGTAATTATTACATCTAACTTAGAATTTAGTCAATGGAACCGGATCTTTACAGATTCTCGATTAACAGCAGCGTTAGTGGACAGGCTAATTCATCACGCCCATATCATCTCTTTTCATGGCGAGAGCTATAGACTGTCCCACGCATTGTCGAAAAGGAATTAAATGGGTGGCAAACCTCTGCATTTTTAATTGCATTTCTCTGCACTTTTCTATTGCAAAATACA
>NZ_ALAS01000171.1 GCF_000290615.1 Heyndrickxia coagulans DSM 1 = ATCC 7050 | reverse complement strand
TAAGCTAGAAAATGGTCATATCAAACTGCCAAAAATCAAAAAGCCAATAAAAATGAAACAGCATAGAGAGATACCTGCTGATTATAAAATGAAATCCTGTACCATTTCCAGAACAAAGTCAGGAAAATACTATGTTTCCGTACTAACAGAATACGAAAAAGATATACAGCCTAAAACAATAGAAAATGTCATTGGGCTAGATTTTGCTATGGCTGAATTATACGTGAGTAGCGAGAATGAGAAAGCCAATTATCCTCGTTATTATCGTGTGATGTCAGAAAAATTAGCAAAATCCGGGCGCATTCTGTCCAAACGCAAGAAAGGTTCTGCACGTTGGAACAAGCAACGACTAGTAGTGGCTAAATTACATGAGAAAGTGGCGAACCAACGCATGAATTTTCTTCAT
>NZ_ALAS01000170.1 GCF_000290615.1 Heyndrickxia coagulans DSM 1 = ATCC 7050 | reverse complement strand
GGGCATATATTTATCTGACAATATTATATTTCTGGTGGTGTTCTATTTGCATTGAAAGAAAAATTGTTAACATCGCAAAAAGCTCAATAATAAAAATATGTTGAAATATTGTTTCAAGATGCATATAATAGTATGAAAGGAGGGATGCATGATTGCTTGGATTTTCAATATACTTGAATGAAGACTGGTCAGAAGGGAAGGAAGCCTGCATTCGCCAAATGGCAGCAATTGGAATGGAAGGAATTTTTACATCCCTGCAGCTTCCGGAAGATGACCCGTCCCAATACCGGAAAAGGCTTGCTCCGCTCTTAGAGGCTGCAAAACGGAACAAGATGAAAGTCATGATCGATGTCTCCGGAAACGTGCTCCGCCATATCGGGCTGTCCATTGATGATCCTGTACGCATTATTGAAAGCGGTATCAATGGCTTGCGCATCGATGCCGGGGCCAGCTGGGAACAGGTTGCCCGCCTGTCGAACACGATGACGGTCGGATTAAACGCTAGCACATTAACGGAACAGGATTATGAGCAGCTGAAACAACATGGCGCTGATTTCAGCCGGCTGGAGGCCTGGCATAATTATTATCCGAGGCCCGGAACCGGACTGGATGAAAATTGGTTTTACGAAAAAAACAAATGGCTGAAAAGCAAAGGATTCAGCATTACGGCATTTGCACCCGGCGATGGAAAACTAAGATTTCCTTTATATGAATCCCTGCCGACATTGGAAATCCACCGCCATCAAAATCCGCTGGCAGCCATCTGCTCGCTGTTAAGGGATTATGCGGTTGACCATGCTTATATCGGGGATCCGGAGTTAACGCCGCAATCCCGCAGCCAGATCAGGGAATTTTTTTGCCATGATACCATACTGCTTCATGCAACGGCTGCAGGGCCGAAATGGCGCCCGTATATATTCAAAACCCACCGGAACCGGCTGGATGTGGCAAAGGACGCCATCCGCAGCGAGCAGTCGAGAACATGCAACCAAAAGGACGATATCGGGCCTGAAAACAACATTCCCTGCCACAAAGGGAGTATTACGCTCGACAACAACCTGTACGCAAGATACAAAGGGGAATTGCAAATCACAAAGCGGAGCCTGCCTGCCGATAAAAAAGTAAACGTTATCGGGCAGATTGCCGGCCGCGACTTGCCGCTCCTTGATTTTATCGGTTCGGGTACACGGTTTAAAATGACGGACAATGAAGGTGAAAACGAATGGACTTAGAAAAACTCGCCACAGAACAGCGCAACGAAAAAACAATGGATCTTGATACGTTGTCAACAAGGGAAATTTTGCAATTGATGAACGAGGAAGACCAAACGGTTCCAATCCGTGTTGGGAAGGAACTGGCACAAATCGAAAAAGCGGTAAAAGCTGTTATCCGTTCTTTTAACCAGGGTGGACGTTTGATCTATTGCGGAGCAGGTACAAGCGGTCGGCTCGGTGTTCTCGATGCTGTCGAATGTGTACCGACATTCAGTGCGGACCCTTCCATGGTGCAGGGGCTGATCGCAGGCGGCAGTGCGGCAATGATGGTTGCTGTTGAAGGGGCGGAAGATTCGAAAGAGATGGGGGAAGAAGATTTAAGGCGCATCCATTTATCGGAAAAGGATACAGTAGTCGGTATTGCGGCAAGCGGCAGAACACCGTATGTGATTGGCGCGCTGGACTACGCGAAAAAAACCGGTGCTGTGGCGGCGTCGCTTTCCTGCAACAAAAATGCTGAAATCAGCCGCCATGCCGATATTCCGATCGAAGTGGAAACCGGGCCTGAAGTGTTGGCGGGATCAACCCGGCTAAAAGCAGGCACCGCCCAGAAACTCGTATTGAATATGATTTCAACTGCTTCAATGGTCGGAATTGGAAAAGTATACGGGAATTTAATGGTGGATGTAAAGCCGACAAACGCAAAACTGGTGGAGAGATCGAAATCGATTATTATGCAGGCTTCCGGATGCAGCTATGAAGCAGCTGAACAGGCTTTTTACGCAGCCGACAAAAATGTGAAGCTGGCCATTGTAATGTTGTTAACCAATCTTTCCAAGGAAGAGGCAGAGGAGAAAATGGCACAGGCAAATGGTTTTATTAGAAAAATCGTTTAAACCGGGGGATGAAAAAAATGACCGAAACGAAAGAACAAAGACTGGCAAGGGAAATTTACGAAAATGTCGGCGGCATGGGAAACGTCGAAAAGATCATCCATTGCATGACAAGAGTCCGGCTTACCATTGCGGATTACAGCAAAGTCAATATCGAAGGTCTGAAAGCGGTTGATGGCGTGCTCGGCGTCGTGGAGGATGAAACGCTCCAGGTCGTGCTTGGCCCTGGTATCGTCAACAAAGTCGCCAACCTTATGGTACAGCAGGCCGGTGTAAAACTTGGGGAAAATTTTCCGAAGGCTACGGGCCATCAAGATGCCGGGCGGTCAAACCGCGAAATGGTGGAAGCCAAAGCGGCCGAAGTAAAGGCAAGGGAAAAGGCGAAACATAAAAGTAACGGTTTCAAAAGGGCTTTAAAATCGATTTCCAATATATTTGTACCGCTTATTCCGGCTTTTGTCGGCGCCGGGATTATCGGCGGGGTTGCCGCCATTTTCCAAAATATCATGGCTGCGGACTCCTCAGCCCTCAGCCAGAACTGGGTGTCCGTTATTACGACATTAAACATTATTAAAAACGGATTGTATCTCTATTTGGTCATTTATGTCGGGATCAATAGCGCAAATGAGTTCGGGGCGACACCGGGCCTTGGCGGGGTCATCGGGGCTGTGACGATGCTGACCGGCATGGATCCGAAAAATCCGCTTCCAAATATTTTTACCGGAGATGCCCTTTCCCCTTTACAAGGCGGGATCATCGGTGTTATTTTTGCAGTATGGATTTTAGCGCTTGTTGAAAAAAGGCTGCATAAAATTGTTCCAAATGCTGTGGATATCATTGTGACGCCAACGATTGCATTATTAGTTGTCGGACTTTTTACTATTTTTATTGTCATGCCGGTCGCAGGCACGGTATCAGGCGCTCTTGTCGGGTCGATCACGTGGGTGTTGAAAGTCGGCGGCGCTTTTTCAGGATTTATACTGGGGCTTGTCTTCCTGCCGATGGTTATGTTCGGCCTGCACCAGATTCTCACCCCGATCCATATTGAAATGATCAATAAGACAGGGATGACCCCGCTGTTGCCGATCCTTGCCATGGCAGGCGCAGGGCAGGTTGGCGCGGCGATTGCTTTATGGATCAGGTGCCGGAAAAATAAAAAACTTGTGCAGCTGATTAAAGGGGCATTGCCGGTTGGTATTATGGGCATTGGCGAACCGTTAATTTACGGTGTGACTTTGCCGCTTGGGCGCCCGTTTATTACCGCGTGCATCGGCGGCGGCATCGGCGGGGCAGTGATTGCAGGCATCGGCAATATCGGCGCGATTGCGATCGGCACAAGCGGGATTGATTTAATTCCGCTGATTGCGCACGGGCGCTGGCTCGGTTATATCGCAGGCTTGGTTGCCGGCTATATTGGCGGCTTCGTTGCCACCTATTTCTTCGGCGTCCCGAAAGATGCCATGAAGGCGACAAACGCAGATCGTGAGTGATGGAATTGGAAGAAAATATTATTTTGCAGATTAAATCCAAATTAAGCAGTCTGTCAAAATCAGAAAAAAAGCTCGGGAAGTATATTCTCAGCCACGCTGTGGAAACGGTCAATGACAATACGAGCGAGCTTGCGAAAAAAGCAGGCGTCAGCCCGGCCACCGTTGTCCGCTTTTGCCGGTCGATCGGGCTTTCCGGCTTTTCACAATTAAAAATCAGATTGTACGCGGATGCATCCGGGCTGGATCGGGAAATTTATACGGATATCACATCAAATGAAGATATTGCAATGATTGCTGATAAACTGGCTTTGCGGTTTAACCAGTCCATCACACAAACTGCAAATCTTCTCGAGACCGGCTGCATTGAAAAGATAACGGCCATGGTGGATAAAAGCCCGGCTATATACGTATACGGAATCGGCGCCTCCCATGTAGCGGCTGAAGACTTCATGCATAAGTTTTCAAGAATCGGCAAGCCGGTGGTCCACACGCTGGATCACCATCTGCTTGGTTCTTCATTGATCAACGCCTCCAAAGACTCTATGTTTGTGGCCATTTCAAATTCTGGCGAAACCAATGAAGTCATCAAACTGACGCAGATTGCCAAACAGAACGGGCTTTTTACAGCGGGCATCACACAAAAACGGGACAGTACGCTTGCCCGTATCGTGGATGTGCCTTTGATCCACCATGGCGGGGAAGCGGTCCTGCTGAGAAGCGCGGCAACCACATCCCTTGCAGCACAACTGTTCACGATTGATGTTTTGTACTTCGCCTATGTTGCGCGGCATTATGAGGAAATCATGCATCGCTTAAAAAACTCAAAAATCAATATCCAGACCTTTTTCCGCAAAGAAAACAACTAAAAGCCGGCCCTTAAGCCCGGCGTGAAAAGCGCAGCAAACAAAGCGGCCGTTTTGGAAACGGAAAATCTTTGCTAAAAAGCGAAAACAGAGTAGCGCCGGCCCGTATGGGAACAGGGCGGTGCATCCAATAGGGGACGGCAGGCCTGCCGTCCCCTATTGGTCTTCCAGTTCATCAAGATTGAGTTCTGATTGTTCGTGGTGATAGGTTTGGGACACGGTGATCAATTTTTCCAGATGTTCAAGCTCTTCCTGGTAATCCACAAGCAGTGCCAGCAGGTTCATCACGTGGTAAGACTGGAGATCGGTGCGGAAAGTCTCATCTTTTAAGTTCTGCAGAAAAATGTCCATCAGCTCATTCCGCTGTTTGTCGGCCGTATCGCATTTTTGCGCATGGGCTTTGACCTTTCCAAGAAACATGAGCAGCATTTTTTCATGTTCGTTCACAAGATATTCCATTTGTTCCTGGAGCATGCTCCGGAACGTTTCCGGCAGCCCGGCAATATCCGCCTTGTACTGCTGCAGCCGTTTTAAAATAATATAGCTTAAATTCAAAATGGCCACCATTTCTTTATACAGTACCACTTTCCGCTGCCGCTCGATCCTGTTGCTTTTCCCGTAAATTTTTTCCTCTTTAAATAAAGTGTACAGCTGCTCCACTTTGTACACCCGCTCTTTAATGCCGGGAAGTTCTTCTTTTAAAAGCTGGTAATCGGCTTCCTGGCGCGCCGCAATCCGGATGAATTTGAGCAGTTCTTCTGTCACATGGGTGAGGCGGACATACAGTCGCGCCTCGTATTTCGGCGGCAGAAAAATCAAATTCACAAGAAACGAGCTGAAAATCCCGATAAACAATGTCGCAAAACGGATCCCAGCCGTCTGCAGAAAATTGTCACTTGGCGTTTCCATAATGACAATCATGGTCACGAGCGCAAGGCCGACCGTATCATCGAGCTTCAGTTTCAACATTAAAATGATGATCAGCACGGACCCGAGGCCGACGACGAGAAAATGGTTGCCGAAGGCCATGACAAAAATGACGGCGAGCAAAGCGCCGATCAGATTGCCCTGGACCTGATCGATAATGGACCGGTAAGACCGGTATATTGTAGGTTTAATCGCAAAAGTGGCAGCGATCCCGGCAAACACCGGGGACGGCATTTTTAATAATTGCGCGATAAACAGCGCGATAGTAATAGCAATTCCTGTTTTGACAATGCGGGCTCCAACCCTCATATTGGCAATTCCTTTCTTCCTTGCAAAGATATTTAAATGATATGTTCCAAAAGGCTGCATTAAACTATTTCCGTCCGAAAATTTTTTTAAACGGCAAACCTTTGATTTTGTCATTATAACATGTTTGCCGGAAGACGTGTGGGGATGCGGCCGGAGAATTTGTCCTATTTTTGCCCGGCACGGAATATACATGGAGTAAATGAATCCAAAATGCGCGTATGAAGAGGGGAAACAATTTGTGGCTGATTGAAAAACATGTGCTTAGCATGGCTGCGCTCAGGCTGATCTCAGGAATGATCGAAATTTCCGCGGCCATTTTGATGCTCAAATACAATCAAGTGGAAAAGGCGCTCGTCATCAACAGTTCTCTTGCTATTGTCGGGCCTGTTGTTTTAATTACGACAACGGCGATCGGGGTGATCGGCATTTCCGATAAAATCTCGTTTGCCAAAATGCTGTGGATTCTGGCCGGGGTAGGCTGCATTTTGTACGGGATCAAAAGCAACGGGTAAGCTTTGAGCCCTTGCCAAAATGCTATACCCCCTGAAACTGTAAGCAGTCAGACAATTAAAGGTCGTTGATTTATTCCACTAAAGAAAAAAGACGTTTGTAGGAACATTATGACAAATGTAAAAAGAAATTGTGAGTTTTTGATTTTAATGGGGTAAATTTATTTATTATAAGTGTCTAAATTTTTCCACTTCTGTCGGTTTTGGGCGGGTTTCAATAGATTAAGCTACTCATTCCTGTGGTAAATATTGTAAAACGGAAAAGGATGATTTTTTTGAAAAAAAAGAGCCATGAAAGCCACTCCTTTGTTAAGATATAAGTACGACCAAATATCCAGGGAGTGATTTCATGACTATTTCTAGTCTAACACAAACCAGAGACTTTTCAATACAACAAAGAGTTATAAAAAGTTTCCCATATCTATTACGGTATTAGTTAAAATTACACTGTCCCATTTCTGGGACAGTGTAATTTTTAAAGAAGGTGATTATCCTTTTAAATGTGAAAAAGCATGGTCAACGGCTTTGATTGTTTCTGCGATATCTTCTTCCGTATGCGCGGTTGTGAGGAACCAGGCTTCATATTTTGACGGGGCAAGGTTAATGCCTTGCTCGAGCATCAGTTTGAAAAATTTCCCGAACAACTCGCCGTCGGATGCTTCAGCCTGCTTGTAGTTTTCGACTTTTTCGCCCGTAAAGTAAACGGTAAAGGCGCCGACTACGCGGTTAATGGTAATGGTGACGCCGTGTTTTTCAGCTGCTTCCAAAATGCCTTTTTCAAGCATGGCACCGAGACGGTCGAGGTTTTCATACACGCCCTTTTCCTGGAGCACTTCAAGGCAGGCAATTCCGGCAAGCATCGAAGCCGGGTTTCCGGCCATGGTTCCGGCCTGGTAAGCAGGGCCGAGCGGTGCGACTTCTTCCATAATGTCTTTGCGGCCGCCGTATGCCCCGATCGGCAGTCCGCCGCCGATGATTTTGCCCATGGCGGTTAAATCCGGGGTAACGCCGAGCATGTTTTGCGCGCCGCCGTACATAAAACGGAAAGCGGTGATCACTTCGTCGTAAATGACAAGGGCACCGGCTTTGTGCGCCAGTTCATTAATGGCTTCCAAAAATCCCGGTTTCGGCGGCACAATGCCAAAGTTGCCGACAATCGGTTCAACCAGTACGGCGGCAACTTCATCGCCCCATTTTTCGAGTGCCTGTTTAAAAGGTTCCACATCATTATAAGGGACGGTGATGACTTCGTTTGCGATGGCTTTTGTTACGCCGGCTGAGTCCGGCATGCCGAGCTGCGACGGGCCTGAACCCGCTGCGACAAGCACGAGGTCAGAATGTCCGTGGTAACAGCCTTCGAATTTAATGATTTTGTCGCGGCCCGTGTAGGCGCGGGCAACGCGGATCGTTGTCATGACCGCCTCTGTTCCCGAGTTGACAAAGCGGACTTTGTCCAGGGACGGGATCGCTTCTTTCAGCATTTTTGCGAATTGCACTTCATACGGGGTCGGCGTGCCGAACAAAACGCCGTTGTCGGCTGCTTTTTTAATGGCAGCAGCAATATGCGGATGGGCAAAGCCGGTAATGATTGGGCCGTATGCCGCCAGATAATCAATGTAGCGGTTGCCGTCCACGTCATAAAAGTACGCGCCTTTTCCCCTTTCCATGGCAACTGGGGCTCCGCCGCCCACCGCCTTATACGAGCGGGACGGGCTGTTTACGCCGCCGACAATATGCTCAAGTGCTTCTTTATACAAGCTTTCAGATTTTGAAAAATCCATTTATCGTTCCCTCCTTATTGGCATTGGCCAATTCCACCATTCTATTGTAGCCTTCCATTTTCTTCCCGTAAAGACTGTCATAAGCCGGGCGGCGGGGGCATACAATGGAAGGACAAACTTGAAAGACGCCGGGGGTATCGGGCATGTTTTATTTTCTCGGCATATTGGTTGTCCTTTGTATTGTGATGAGCCTGCGCACTTTGTTTTATCCGGCATCCTGGCGCGCGAAGCAGCTTTCATTTGAACGTTTTCTCTTTCTTGCTTTTACGTACACCAATATCATGATCGGGTTCGGGTTGTTGTTTTTACTGCTCGATATGATGGGATTCCAAATTGCGCTCCATCACGGAAAGCTGTTGGAAGGGCATGATTTCCGCACACTGCTTGATTATATGTATTTGAGTGCCGTCACGCTGTTTTCGGTCGGGTACGGGGATATTGTTCCGATCGGGGCCGCACGGGTTCTTATTATCATTGAAGCGTTAATCGGCTATACCATCCCGGCGGCGTTTGTGGTAAGATCCGCTTTTGACTCGGAAAAAAAATAGCCTGGCAGGGGGATTCCCGCATGCCGGCCGTTGTCCACCAGGGAAGATCAAAATGCGGCCGGCGCCTATTTTTGTATCCGGGGCGGCTTTTGTCCACGCGGATTTGCCGCGGGTTCATAGTGTATATTACCTCCTCAAAAAAATAACGATATCTTTGAACCGACTTGTTCGGTTTCTTTTTTTATGGCAATTTTTTCGAATTCGTGATACAAAACTAATATATGGTTTTACAGGGAATCCCTTTAAAGTGCAGATTGAAAAAATAGCGCGGCGGCGTTTATATAGGCTGATCCATCAAATTGATGCGGAGGGGACAAGATGAGAATTTATACAAGGTCCGGTGATAAAGGGACGACATCGCTCGTTTACGGGGTAAGAGCAGCGAAAAACGACCCACGTGTTGAAGCTTACGGAACAGTGGATGAGGCGAACTCGGCGATCGGCGTTGCGCTCAGTTTTTTGCACGGCGAACAATTTCCGGAAAAAGAAGAATTGGAACAATGTTTCAGCAGGGTCCAGACGATGCTGTTCCATGCCGGTGCGGAGCTTTCCACGCCCCAGGGAAAAGAAGTGCACTGGAAATTGAAACAGGCTTATGTCGATGAACTTGAGGCTTTGATTGATAAATGGGATGGAAAACTGGAACCGTTAAAAACCTTTATTTTGCCGGGCGGGCATCCGGCAGCAGCGGCGATGCATGCGGCGCGCACAGTTGCAAGAAGGGCGGAGCGGGCAAGTGTTGCGGTCGATGGCGTAAATCCGCTTGTGCTGTCGTTTTTAAACCGGTTGTCCGATTTCCTGTTCGTTGCGGCAAGATATATCAATCACTGCCTTGGGGTGAAAGACCACCCGCTCCAGCCGCTTAAGGAATAGCCGGGGTATTGCTTTTACATACTCCCGGCTGAAAAAAGGCATCCTAATGAACGAATTTCCTTTTTTTTGAGCCTGAAGAGCGTGGGAATGGGAAATTCCCGGCGCATTGAGTTGCTAATTTGTTTGACAAAACAGGGGTTTATTTTGTAAACTTTTTATAAAGATTATAAATTAAGAATGATAATTGTTAGAAAAGAGGTGCATGGCGGTGTCCGAGCAACAGTTGAATAAAGCACTGGAGACCTTGAAACAGTCGGGCGTTCGTATTACCCCTCAACGTCATGCGATATTGGAATATTTAATTGAGTCCATGTCACATCCAACCGCCGATGAAATATATAAGGCTCTTGAGGGAAAATTCCCGAATATGAGTGTGGCCACCGTTTACAATAACTTGCGCGTTTTTAAGGAAATCGGATTGGTAAAGGAACTGACTTACGGAGATGCATCAAGCCGCTTTGATTTTGTCACATCAAACCATTACCATATTATTTGTGAAGACTGCGGAAAGATTGTCGACTTTCACTATCCGGGCCTGGATGAAGTGGAACAGCTTGCCGCGCATGTGACCGGTTTTAAAGTAAGCCACCACCGTATGGAAATTTACGGTACCTGTCCGGAATGTATGAAAAAGCACAGTTATCTGGAAGCAAAATAAAACGCAGACGCCGGCGAAACGGGTTCGTCCGGTTCTTTTTTTGCGGCTTTAACCCAGACCCTGATACACCGAAAGGATTTTTTAAAAGTTTTAGCAGTGCAACTTTATACACTTCTATGCAATCAATCCGGCTCCCCTTTCGTTGGGGGGGCGGATTTTTCATTGTATTTATGCAACCGCCTACATTTTTAGAAATGAAAGTGTGATGAATTTCACACCCCGCGTGTGGGCTTTTCCACAGTCTGCTCTGGCGCAGGACGGTATGATCAAGATGTACAGAAGATATCCTTCATGAAGGAAATTTAATCATATGTACCGGAAGGAGCCATGAAAAATGAAACCGTTATCCAATACAGCCGCCGTAAAGCCAAAAACAAAGATGAAGTACCCGCTTCACATTACGTCGGAAATCGGCGAGTTAAAGACCGCGCGAAGGAATTTATTTGTTGCTGGATGGTTATATCAAAATTGACAAAATGGACGAAAACGCCGCTTCTTTTTACGGCGATTACATTAAGCCGTACGAACTTTTTCCGTACGGCGGCTTGTTTAAAGATGAAAATTATCATTATACTGCATACGCTGTCACGGATATCGAACTGTTTTATATTCCGACGGCAGTATTTGAAAAAATCGCCAAATCAAATAACACGTTGCTGCTCCATATTATTGAGCATCTCTCCGATATTTTAATCCTGCATGAATCGAGGCTGCAGCTTGTGACAAACAGCAATGCTTCCGAGCGGGTCCGCCACGTGCTTTGCCTGCTCCTTGAAGATCTCGGGATAAAGGATCATGGCAAAATCCGGATTCTTTGCCCCGTTACCGTCGCGGATATTGCCAAGCTTGCCGGAACATCAAGGGAAACCGCAAGCCATGTTCTGAATGACTTCAAACGAAATGGCACCATTTCGTTTGAGAAGCAGACCATTACCTTCCACAAACCGGATATGTTCCGCCTGCATCGATTGTAAACTGCACCCCTCCATCTAAGGGGGAAAGGCGCTTTTCAACAATCCGTTAAAATTCTGCTGCCACCTGGCCGGAAATGCTTAAGAAATTGGCAAGGGCCGGGTTTTGGTCCTCCTTCCGGTACGCAATGGACAAAACGGCATTTAACGGGTGCCCTTCAATCTCCCTGTACACAATATCGAGATTAAATAATTTTTCGGCTGTCCGTGGCAGCACCCCGATTCCGATTCCGGCTGTAACAAGGCCGACGACCATTTGGTACTCGGTTGCTTCCTGGACGATTTTCGGGCTGAAATCGGCATCTTTGAAAAGAGACAGGAATTCATCATAAAGGCCCGGCCAAATATCGCGCGACACAACGACAAACGGGACGTCCGCCAGATCCTCGATGCGGATTTTTTCTTTTTGGGCGAGCGGATGGCTTTTCGGCATGGAAAGGGCAGCCGCGCCTGTCTGGATTTCAGCTGTTTCAATTAAGGGATCATGGATCGGCGGATGGAGCAGGCCGACATCGATTTCTTTCCGGTGCAGCGCCCGAATCTGGTCCGGGGTTGACAACTCATGGAGGGAAACGGCCGTTTTTGGATATTTCAGCCGGAATTCCCGGACGATGGCCGGCAAAATGTCATAGGTCGCCGAGCCGACAAAGCCGACCACCACATTCCCGAATTCCCCCCGTTCAGCCCGCTGTGCATTTTCCACCGCCCTGTCCAGCTGCTCAAGCACCTGCTTGGCTTCTTTTAAAAAAACTTTTCCCGGGATCGTCAGTTCAACATGGCGTTTATTGCGGATAAACAGGTCCACCCCGATTTCTTCTTCCAGCTGCCGGATTTGCTGGGAAAGCGGCGGCTGGGTCATTTGCAGCCGCTCTGCCGCTTTTCCGAAATGCAGTTCTTCCGCGACTGTTAAAAAATAATGAAGATGGCGCAGTTCCATCTGTATTTCCTCCTTTCCATCACGATTAATATTTAAAATATATTATTTATAGCACAATAATATATTTTAAACATTTCCCCGTGTGGTGTAAAGTATAGATAGAAACAAGTTGGCTCAGCCTATAGATGAACGTTTTCCCCTGTAACAAACGGGGGAAGGTTCAAAATAGGGCTGTCCTTGGGAGTGGGAACTGTGGAAAAAAAGAATTCAAATCCAACCAATACAACGGAAAAAACAGCTGCAGACCTGGTTGTCGACTGCCTTGAGAAGCAGGAAGTGCCATACGTTTTCGGCATCCCGGGCGCAAAAATTGATGCCGTATTTGATGTACTGAAAGAACGCGGCCCGGAATTGATTGTATGCCGCCATGAACAAAATGCCGCTTTTATGGCTGCTGCAATCGGGCGTTTAACAGGAAAACCGGGTGTCTGCCTGGTAACGAGCGGGCCGGGGGCTTCCAACCTTGCCACCGGGCTTGCCACTGCGAATACGGAGTGCGATCCTGTCGTTGCGATCGCAGGAAACGTGCCGCGCGCAGACAGGCTGAAAAAAACGCACCAGTCGATGGACAATGTATCCCTGTTCCAGCCGATTACAAAATACGCAGCGGAAGTTGTCCACCCGGATACAGTACCGGAAGTGATGACAAATGCATTTCGTTCTGCCGCTTCGGCACAGGCAGGGGCTGCTTTTATCAGCTTCCCGCAGGACGTGCTGAAGGAGCCGGCGTCTGTCAAAGCTTTGGGCCCGCTTAAAAGCCCGAAACTCGGGAAAGCAAATGAAGAAGCTGTAAAAGAAGCTGTAAAAGCGATCCAGCATGCCAAATTGCCGGTCATTCTGGTCGGGATGCGTGCAAGCCGCCCGGAAGTTGTGAAGGCGGTCCGGTCACTCCTGAAAAAAATTGCATTGCCGGTTGTTGAAACATTTCAGGCGGCAGGTTTGATTTCAAGAGATTTGGAAGACCGTTTCTTCGGCCGCATCGGCTTGTTCCGCAACCAGCCGGGCGATATTTTGCTTGAGCATGCGGATGTCGTCCTCGCGATCGGTTACGATTCTGTTGAGTATGATCCGAAGTTTTGGAACAGCGAAGGGGAAAGAAAAATCATCCATCTCGATGAAATCCGCGCCGATATCGACCATGATTACCAGCCGGAAATCGAACTTGTCGGCGACATTTCAGCGAGCGTTGATAGCATCAAAGAACAGCTGGCCCGTTTAAATATGAACGGCAAGTCCATGGAACTTTTGGAACGCTTGCGCAACCAGCTGAATTTGCGCGACGAACCATCGGAAAAGGCGGATAAAAATCTTGTTCACCCGCTCCAGTTCATTCACGATTTGCGTTCGTTGATTGATGACCATGTGACCGTAACATGCGATGTCGGTTCCCATTATATTTGGATGGCGCGCCATTTCAGGGTATATGAACCGAACCGCCTGCTGTTTTCAAATGGCATGCAGACGCTCGGGGTTGCGCTTCCGTGGGCGATTGCCGCAACGCTTGTCAATCCGGGTGAAAAAGTCGTATCCATCTCAGGGGATGGCGGCTTCCTGTTCTCCGCCATGGAACTTGAAACGGCCGTCCGTTTAAAATCGCCGCTTGTGCATATCGTCTGGCGTGACGGCACGTACGACATGGTGGCGTTCCAGCAGCAAATGAAATACGGGCGCACATCGGGAGCGGACTTCGGCCCTGTTGATATTGTAAAACACGCGGAAAGTTACGGCGCAAAGGGCTTGCGGGTGAATTCACCGGATGAACTGGTTTCCGTGCTGAAGGAAGCACTGGACTCGGAAGGCCCTGTCGTGGTCGATGTCCCGGTTGATTACAGCGACAACCTGGAACTGGCGAAAAAATTGCTGCCAAACCAATTGGTATAATCACTTGCTGCGGCGGATCTGCCACGACCGGACCTCGCCGGCAAGAATTTTCAGGATACAGATAGAAAGAAGGGGTTTACCATGCGTACTGCTGCAGAAAATCAAAATGCAGAGCAAATTTCAACAAGCCGGACCGATGAAGTATACCAATTGTCCACAATGACATCACTTCTTGACGGCGTATACGAAAGCGACAAGACGTTTGCTGAATTGAAAAAGTTCGGCGATTTCGGCATCGGCACTTTCAACCATTTAGACGGGGAATTGATTGCGTTTGACAATGCATTTTATCAGCTGAAGGACGGGACGGCAAAACGCGTACAGCCTGAAGACAAGTCACCGTTTTGCTCGCTTGCACATTTTTCGGAGGATATCACCTATACAACTGAAGGCCCCCTTGCAAAACCGGAACTGGAAGACTTGATCAAAGACCTCGTCCGCAGCGAAAATTTATTTTATGCCATTCGTGTGGACGGTGTTTTTAAAAAAATGAACACAAGAACCGTCTCCTACCAGGAAAAACCAGTCCCCATGACAGAAGCGGTGAAATCCCAGCCGGTTTACTCGTTTGAAAATACAAAGGGAACGCTTGCCGGTTTTTGGACGCCGATGTTTGCGCAAGGAATCGCGGTCGCCGGCTTCCACCTCCATTTTATTGACGACAAACGCACCGGCGGCGGCCATGTCTTTGACTATGTGCTTGACTACGGGACAATCCGGATCAGCAAAAAAGCGCATATGCATCTGGAACTTCCGGAAACAGACGCTTTTTTAAATGCGAACCTTTCCCGCGCCAATCTGGCAGAAGAACTGGAAAAGACAGAAGGCTGAACAAAGGCGAAGACGGCCCGCATCCGGCGAAAACCGGATGCGGGTTTCTTCAAATGGGGCGGGTCTTTCCTGAATATGCCTGGGTTTTTTCTACCCGGCCTTTTCAGCTGCTAATCCGGCCTGTCACTTCTGCAACCGCTTACGGTTGTATGATTCGTCAAACGCTTTTCCCTCAAGCTCGGGATCCAGTGTCAGCGGCTCATTGCAATGCATGCAAATATCCACCCGTCCCAGCATTTTTGTCGGCTTGTCGCAGCCCGGGCATATAACCTGCACTGCTTTTGTCGAGAGCATGCCGATCCAGAAATAAACCACTGTGCTCAATAAAATAAAGAACAGGCCGAACAGCATAAAAAGGGTCACAACAACCGGATGTGTTCGGAAAAACAGCCCGGTATACATGACAATAAATCCGGCAAAAATCAAGCTTAAGGCAAATGTCCGAATTTTATTGATTTTGCTTGAATACTTCGCCAACGCCATTCCCCCTTTCTTTTTAATATAACATAACTGGCGAAAAAAGAAGGAATGCAATATACTGAAATTTGTTGCGAAAATTTGCAGGGGATTCCCCGGGATTTGCAGAAATACGTTCAGAAATACGTTCATAGAAAGCATGATGGAGGAATGATGCATGAGAGACATTTTAAGGCCGATTTACCAGGAAAGGGCAAGCCTTCCGAATACCCTTTCCGTCCTGTATATTGAAAAAAAGCCGGATGAAGATGCTGCAACCAATTTGTTCGACGCCATTCTCTTCATCATTGTCAAAGAGCAGGACCAGCCGCTCTACGTCAAGCATTATCGCTATGAAGACAAAAAAGCCGCCTTATATGTCGTGGCAGAGGACCAGTTGAAAGAGTGGATGCTGTACGGGACAAACAACAATATTTTCGAATGGATTACAGAAGGGCTGATCTTATTTGACCGGAATGAGTACATGGCACGCTTAAAAGATGAAGTAAGGGATTTTCCGTTTCATGAACGAAAGGTCAAAATCGGAACGGAATTTGCCAAATTGATCCGCCGGTATTTAAACGGAAAAGACTTCTTCAAACAGCGCCAGTACCTCGATGCCTATAACCACATCATCCACGCCTTGCACCATCTCGCCAGGCTCGCGGTAATCGAAAACGGTTTTCACCCGGAAATAACCGTCTGGAACCAGGTAAAGCAAATTGATCTGCAAATCTTTAAGTTGTACGAAGAACTGGTAACAAGTGAAGAGTCGCTGGAAAAACGCCTGGAACTGCTCTTTCTTGCGAGTGAATTCCATATTTATTCGAAGATACCGTTTGGCGCCCAGCATTTACTGGAACTGATGGAAGAACGGGAAGAATGGACAATTGATGAACTGCTTTTCCACCCCGGCCTTCAATCGTACAGTATTGATTTGCCTGTTCTGCTTGAATTTTTAATTGAAAAAAATATGATTGAAGAAATTACAGTGCCGACAAAAGGGCCTGGAATCTTCCATAGGCGGTACCGGGTTCCAAAAAAACAATAAAAAAATATCAAATTTAGTATTGACGTATAATAAATAACTTGGTATAGTTATATACGTCGCTGATGAACTTGAAAGACCAACGACGAAAGGTAAAAAAAGTTATTGACAAAGGCTTCATTATTATGGTAAAATAATTTAGTCGCTGTTAAAACAGATTGTTCCTTGAAAACTGGACAAAACGAAACGTCAAATTCTTTTTGAGCTTTTATCAAACATCTTTACTGAGAGTTTGATCCTGGCTC
>NZ_ALAS01000169.1 GCF_000290615.1 Heyndrickxia coagulans DSM 1 = ATCC 7050 | reverse complement strand
TTTCTTTTTTCCTAGTAGTCTATTGATCGGGATGTTTAGTAAAAGGCTTGATACAAACGAGTAAAGACCGGTAACCATTTGTTGGTCTCCGCGACTTTTAATTTCCATTGCCGGCCACGGAAAACCAGCTTTGAGGCCAGTGTGATCATATTCTGGATGACGGTTCGGATTCTTCTTCTTGTTGTTTTCTTTTTCAATGGCGTATCTTGTTTT
>NZ_ALAS01000168.1 GCF_000290615.1 Heyndrickxia coagulans DSM 1 = ATCC 7050 | reverse complement strand
GATGCAGAAGGTTTTTACACAATGGGTTGGGGATGTATTTGAGGAGTTAGATAAAACAATAAAACAGAAGAAGTTGGAGGAAGGCTGGGAATACTGCCGGAGTGATAACAGAAGCGTTCAGTTTCTATTTGGAAGTGTGACTTTCAAACGTTCATTAATGCGTGATAAGAGAGGGAACTCACATTATCCGTTGGATGAATGCTTGGGGCTGTTACCCCACCAGAGATATAGCCCGTTAGTGGAATTAAAGGTGGCAGAGTTGGCAAGTGAGAACACCTAT
>NZ_ALAS01000167.1 GCF_000290615.1 Heyndrickxia coagulans DSM 1 = ATCC 7050 | reverse complement strand
TCATAATTAAAGCATGAATATCCACAATTTCTCCATCTTGTACAGCTTCCATTACTCCAAAGTCTACTTGAGCTTCACCCGGAGGGTGTTCTAATCTTTCATACCCTTTATCCTTTTCTTCTTGGTGAGTATTCATCCATTCAGAGATAAAGTAACAAACAGTACGATAAGAACCTTGGAAACCCATTTCCTTTAGTTCTTCAAATATTTGTTTCTTTGTTCTTCTTAATTTTTTCCTTAACTTTAAATCCTCAAACAGCCAATCTGAAACAATTACTCCCCATTTTTCCTCATAC
>NZ_ALAS01000166.1 GCF_000290615.1 Heyndrickxia coagulans DSM 1 = ATCC 7050 | reverse complement strand
CAAGCGACCAGCGATGTCATGAAAAATATGGCATGAGATCAAAATTAAATTTCACTTATTGGTGTCCAAAATATTGACTTAAATCCATCCAGCTTCATTGCTGTATACATTTCTGACTATCCATATTATAATAAAGGAAGAGATTATTTAAAAATCATTCAACAATTTGTCAAGCATAGTAAAAAAGTTGGGTTCTAAAAATTTATATAGACATCGATTAATAGAATACAAGTAAAATATCTTGAAGAGCTTGGAGTAGATGCCCTTTTTGTTGACGAAGCGCAAATTTAATCTTGGAAATGTATCGAAAAACAAAAAAGGAGGTTCGTTTTACATTTCTTCCATTTAAACCTAAAATCTTACATTATTCTGCTGTAGCTGACTAAGTATATTCGATGTTAAAAAGACTCCAACAGGGGGCAAGGTACCACTAATTACGGGATATCCGGTAAGAGATTTATCGGTTGTAGCAATCCAAGTTCCATGCTCTCCTGCTTGTAAAGAAGGAGGTTTCATAATAAGCCTCCCATTTAAAACAAAATGTCGAATTCTAATCAAGGGATCATCAAATATAGTTAAGTTACCGGAAAATGCGGCAAAAGGTGAATCAAATCTTATTTGATTGGTGTTTTCATCCCAATATCCATTAATTGGAATAGGTGTGCCACGGAAATTAACCGTACCAACTATCCTGTTATCTGTAATAGAGTTAATGTTTAGTAAACCCCAAACGATTGGTCTACCATCTATAGCAGCATGGAGGCCCCATACTGACGGGAATGGAATACTAACCATTGTTTGCTGTGCAGTTTGCAATACTAATCTCCCCCTAAATTTAAAGTTTATGTTCTGAAGGATAAAGGATTAGATATCTTATTTACTATCCTATATAAAGGACCAATCCAGTATATGCACCACAAGCTGAATATGTTTACTTTTAACGGTTAGAATCTCATCCTTTCGTTGAAAAATGCAGATCATTCAACGTTTAGAACAAAAAATTATGTTACAAAAAAATTCCTTTACACAGAGGCTCCAAGTCAAGTCCTTAAACGCATATTCTGTGGATACATATAAACAATGATAAAGGGTGCAACATATCAATGTTTTGTTGTTGATACTATATATAAGGTGCATATAGTTGAATGGTACGATTTGTCTTGAAAGGCTGAAGCTAAGGTTTCATCAGGCAAACGAGCCTATCATACCCATCTCTCCAAGTAAAGTCCTATGTTTGTATACGTTGTTGGATTATCCCATTTGTGTGCAAAGCTAACCTTAACGCAGTTATTAATCCATATAACTAGCAGGACAAATTGTAGGTGTATTTTGCAATAGAAAAGTGCAGAGAAATGCAATTAAAAATGCAGAGGTTTGCCACCCATTTAATTCCTTTTCGACAATGCGTGGGAC
>NZ_ALAS01000165.1 GCF_000290615.1 Heyndrickxia coagulans DSM 1 = ATCC 7050 | reverse complement strand
GATGAACTGAAGGATGAGTATATTTTTGCGGTGAAATTTCATCCGGCTGTAAACAAAGGGGCAGGGCTGCTGCAGTATCCTGATTTTGTGGTGGACTGCCCCCATGATATGAACATCAACGAATTATTGCTGGTTACAGATTATTTGATCACGGATTATTCTTCTGTCCCTTTTGAGTTTTCCCTGTTAGGCCGCCCGATGATCTTTTATCCGTATGATCTGGAAAGCTATCAGGCTACACGGGGGTTGTGGGAACCGTATGACCGGCTTGTCCCCGGGCCGATTGCCTGTACGACGGCAGAAATTATTGATTTGATTAAAACTGGTTCTTTTGATACGGGAAGTATAGAAGCATTCTCAAGAACCTGGAATACATACTCTGCCGGCCACTCCAGCCGCGATCTGGTACAGTATTTGCATGAACAGGACGAAAAAAAGGGAAGAATGTATGGGTGAGTTTGCGGGAGTATGAGAAGCGGGCGAATATGGCCGGAGCTCACCTGTTTGGGATATCTGTTTAAACTGGAATTCAGGCCGGGATGTGGCTGAGTTTTTATTTTTTACGTAGAGGGCAGGAATTTCCAGATAAAAGTATCTTTGATATTTTTAATATGGCTTTTGCATGTTTACTATTTTTCTCAATAGGCAACAGAGAGGCAATGTATCTTTCATATTATATAGTTGGAAATTTTGTCTTCACTAATAGGAGTGTAAAGTATGAGTAATAATTTGCCGATGCTAACAATTGTGGTTCCTTGTTATAACGAAGAGCTTGTACTTGAGAAAACAACACAAGAATTAACAAGAGTATTGGATAAATTAGTTGTAAAAAACAAAATAAGCAGTAAAAGTATGATTTTTTATGTTGATGATGGAAGCAAGGATAGCACTTGGGAGATTATTGAAAAATTGACGGATATAAATTCTTACGTACAAGGGTTAAAGTTAAGCCGAAATTTCGGCCACCAGGGAGCCTTAATAGCAGGATTAGAGACAGCGAGAGATTTTTCGGATTGTGTCATTTCCATCGATGCGGATTTGCAGGACGATGTGGATGCTATCGAAATGTTTATAGACAAGTTTAATGAAGGCTATGAAATTGTATATGGAGTAAGGGATAAAAGGGACACCGACACTTTTTTCAAAAGAAATACAGCCCTTTTTTATTACAAGTTGATGGGAAAATTAGGCGTAAACCTGGTTCCGAACCATGCAGATTACAGGCTTCTGAGCAAGAGAGCTTTGGATGAGTTTGTTAAGTATCAGGAAGAGAATATTTTTATCAGAGGTATCATACCACTTTTAGGGTTTAAGTCGGCAAAGGTTTACTATGATCGTAAAGAAAGATTTGCAGGAGAGTCAAAATATCCATTAAAAAAGATGCTGGCATTCGCATTTGACGGGATTACATCCTTCAGTATCGCACCTGTGCGTTTTGTCACGTTTCTCGGATTTGTTCTTGTATTTGTTGGGATAGTGATTGCAATTTATACATTATGCGCAAAGATTTTTTCTTATACCATTAGCGGATGGACTTCTCTTATGCTATCTGTCTGGCTTGTTGGAGGTGTCCAACTGCTTGCGATCGGGATTATTGGGGAATATATTGGGAAAATATTCAAGGAAACAAAAAGACGTCCAAGATATACGATTGAAAAAAATACGTATAAAGAAAGGTAAGTAGGAACTTCATATCCGGTCCATCATTGAATTTATTTTTTTAATTTGCGCTTGTCCATTTTTATTCCTCCGCTGGTGCCGCGTTCGTTGCGGTATGGATTTCTAATGAATGATTTAAAAATATATGATGGCGTCCATGCTAAAAATACAGCGCTTAATTAGCCATGTTTCTGTGGAAATTTTATGCATGATAGAGACTTTGAAATACGTAGCGCTGTTTGTTTGCTTTTTGGTTATGCTGGTAATCAAGAAATTGCTGCCAAAAAAACATGATTATGTTTGAAAGCTTTCTGGGCGGTATAGGAATAGGAATCTATCAAGGTGCATCATTCGGGATGTTATAATCGTTGCCGGGTCAACAGACTGATGCCTTTATTCCCCCTTGAAAAGGGAACTTACATTTGTTACTCGTAAGTGCATGTTTATAAAAAAATAATTACCATGTTGCATGAAGGGGCTCGTACTTTATGAAAAGGGAGATTGCGTTTAAAAGAGAAAAATTCTCACTTTATATAGCAGTTTTTTTATTTTTATATGCTTTTGTGCTTATGTTGTTTTTTACTGAGTCTTCCCCTCTTTTTGCGATCAATGAATGGGTAGATGCCAACGCATTTTTTACGGTCGGGAAAGGGATGGCAAACGGGCTGGTGCCGTATCGTGATCTTTTTGAACAAAAAGGCCCTTTATTATACGCTCTGCATGCTATAGCTTACACCATTTCACACAAAACTTTTTTAGGTGTATATTGTTTGGAAAGCGCCGCAATGTTTATCAATTTGATATTTATCCAAAAAATTTCAAATCTATATTTAAAACGGCTTCCATCTATGCTGGTTGCAGTAATTTTTCCGATTTTTTTCCTCAACTCTAACTCTTTTCGTTTTGGGGATAGCGCAGAAGAGTTTGCAACCCCATTTTTAATTATCTTTTTCTATCTTGTGCTAAATCATTTGAAAAAAGAATCGGATTTTACGTTTTCATGGTTGGTTTATTTAATCAACGGTTTCATGGCAGGGTGTGTTTTTTGGATAAAGTTTACCTTGATAGGAGCCTGGATTGGCTTTTATTTTGCTTTGTTCATTATTTTTACCGTGCAAAAGAAATGGAAGGATGAAGTACGGGCTGTATTATTCACAATCACAGGGCTATTCCTGTCTTGTGTCCCGTGGCTTTGCTATTTTGGGTTACATCACGCAATCTCAGATTTAATCAATGTTTATTTAAAATTCAACCTTTTTATGTATTCGTCTCAATTGTCTTTTATTGGAAAGCTAATTAACTGTGCAGTATTATTTGGGGAGTTTTTTAACCGAAATTGGGAAATGAAACTTATTATGATGATTGGAATTATTGACTTTTTGCTTACCCGCAAATTTTTTGTTAACAAAATGCAAAAATATTTGCTGGTAAGCATGATTTCATTTCTTATTTTAGGGGTGTATATTGGCGGAAGGAGCTATCCTTATTATTATTTAATCATCGTTCCGGTAATCATGTTTGGGCTGATATCAATCGGTTATTATTTACAATCCGCCTATGAAAAGTCAGATTTTGATATTTTGAATCATGTCAATTGGGATGTAGTATTTGCGACTGCTTTTTTGTCTCTGGTCCTGTGTTTTGGATATAATTCAAATATTAAAGAATCCAAGTTCTTTGTTCGTTTCCCGCCGGCCCAGCAGACCTTTGCGAAAGTGATCAATCAAACGCCTAATCCAACCCTGCTTAATTATGGGGCTTTGGACGGCGGCTTTTACTTGGCAGCAAACATAGTTCCCAATGTGAAATATTTTGAAAAGCAGAATATAGACCCGAAAATTTATCCGGAAAACATGCAAGCACAAAATCGTTATATTATGGAAAAAAAGGTG
>NZ_ALAS01000164.1 GCF_000290615.1 Heyndrickxia coagulans DSM 1 = ATCC 7050 | reverse complement strand
GGCCTCTTTACAGTATATTGAAGTGATGGTGGAGAGTGTCTATTTGCAAGTGAAATCAAACCCGCTATTTGCCACCATGTGTGGATTTACAGAGAAAATTCCGAGCTACCGGTCCTTTGCTCGTTTTGATCAAATCATGACAACAAATGGTCTTTGGGAAAAAGCCCGGCTATTGGTTGTTGAATATAATAAAGGGGAAGGC
>NZ_ALAS01000163.1 GCF_000290615.1 Heyndrickxia coagulans DSM 1 = ATCC 7050 | reverse complement strand
AGGGAAAATGGTGAAACGCGTAGGAAAAACACAGGCGGAAGCTGACAGGGCACTTGTAGAAGAGCTGGAAGTAGCTGCCTCACTGCCTGGTGGGAAGAAGGTAGACTATCTGTTTTCCGAGGCAGATGGTGTATTTGTCCGGGGACTGAAAAAGAAACAGAGTATGGAAGTCCACCACGCCATTCTCTATGAGGGATGGGAAGCCAATGGCAAAAGGGTCTCCCTGCGTCAGCCAACAGTTATCATGACGACGGAA
>NZ_ALAS01000162.1 GCF_000290615.1 Heyndrickxia coagulans DSM 1 = ATCC 7050 | reverse complement strand
TTTTGAAGCTCTGGACACCTCGTATCATACCAGGGGGGCTCTTTTTTGTGCAAACCTCAAATTTCCTTCATTACAGGAATGCTCCTTGAAGTTTTTTTGCTGTGTTTCGTAATATATCTATACTCTGATTGCGGTTATTTTTGCAGCAGCAGGATTTGGAAATGGGAGGTTCCGGAATTGAAAAAGCAGGGAAGGCGCGGTTGGGCTTTTTTTAAGGGATGCATGGGAGAAGTTGCTGAAACCGCGATTGCGGAAATCATTTGGAGAGTATTGGCTTCCTTGGCCAAAATCGTTGCCCGGTTCGCGCTACATGGATGGAATAACAGAAAAACCTTGGAAAATCCAAGGTTTGAATGGAGCACGATGCTGTTTTTAAAAATCTGCCTTTTAAAATGGATCATTATTTTCCGTTCCAGAGAAAGACTCAATGGCATGCTCAAGGGCGTTGTATGCCTGGCCGAATGCGCCTGCCGCCGAATCAGTACCTGCATGGCGGTGTTCCGGGATCGAATGCTTCGCCTGTTCGATCGCCGTAATGGCATCTTCAATCATCGTCCCTTTGTCCCCGTACTGCTGGCGGGCATCCTGAAGCTGCCGGATGCAGGCATCTAAATCTGCTGAATCGGGATGATTATAAGCGTTTTCGAGCTTTTCCTTCACTTGTTCCAAAATTTCCTTCATAATTCACACCCATTTCTGTAAAGAATACAAGGCTAGTCTTTCAAGTTGGGTTTCATTTTATGCAATATGGAATGCAAACGAGAAAGAAATTTCATCTTTTGCGCTGGAACCAGCCTGCCCTGGAGGCCTTTCTGCCCGCGAACTGCCGCTCATCCTGCTTTGCCGCCCGGTTCAGGGGTCCAATAGGAAAAAAGCGGCCCGTTTTTTCCAAACACGGGATCGGTTTCCGGCATGCCGGTTTTGCGGATATTTTCGCGCAAGGTTTCATCTGCCCTCATTTGGGTATCATAATCCTGCCCGCCCGGATAACCCCCTGTCACCGCGAACCCGCCTCCTGACTCAATCCGTTTATGCCCGGTTCCGGCCGGCAACAGCACACAATCACCTTCAGAAATTGTAAAAATTTTACCTTGAGGGCCGCCAAGCTGCACTTTGGCATGGCCGCTCCGTACCGCAATCACTTCATGGGAATTGCTGTGGAAATGATGGTAAGGGAAAATGGTCCATACCCAGTTGTTTCCCCAATTATTTTTTTGAAACACTTTCTCAATTTCGTCTGTCCGTCCTTTAAAAACACCGTGGTAAATGAGCACAGGGAGAAACGGATTATTCGGAATACCGCCGTTCTCCTCAAAATAAAATGCAGAAACGTTATCGTTTGCTGCCGTGCTCCCTGCATCTTTGCCATCTGAAGCTGACATAAATGGAAGCAATCGTTTCATGGTTGTTTCCCCTCCTCTTTTAATCAGGTTTCATGATTTCCCGGCTTCTCGTTCATCTGCACGATACAGGCAGAATTTTCTTTTTGGTATGCTCCGCCCTTGTTATTGTTTTCCCCCCGCCTAACTATCGGAAACTTTCATTTTTTGCCAAAAATCCGCGGGCTTTTTTAATAAAGGCATCCATGGTGTAATGGGATACGGCAAAGCAAGTTTTTTTGGATACCCAACCACATCCTATCCTTTTTCCCTCTTACAGGCAAATCTTGTATAATAGTCTCAGAAACCATTCAGGAGGACGGCAGTTTGGGAAAAAAAGGATGGCTCGTAGTTTTATTGTTTTTCATTACGGCTGGTGTGCTGGGAATCGGTAACTGGTATTATCAGGCGAACACCGGAAAAACGATTGAAAAAGCACAGCAGCAATATAAAAAAGACTTGGCAAAAGAAAAGAAGCGCAGCCTGGAGGCAAAGGCAGCAAAGGAAAGCGCGGCAAAACAGATTTACGAAAAACATAAAGGGAAAGAACTGGTGTATTTGCCGGTCGGCTCCAGCCTGACAGCAGGGGATTTTGCAACGAAAAAAAGCAAAACGTATCCCGCTTTGTTGGCTGCGCGCATTCACCAAGGCCTTGGATATAAAGTGAAGACCATCAATGGCTACGGCAAGAGCGGGGCCGGCCTGAAGGAACATGGGGCAGACAGTCTTCCCCATATTATTTTCAATCATCCTGATCTTGTGACGATTGAGTTCGGTACATTTGATCTGAACCGGAATGCCAAAAACACTTACGTTTCTGCCGGCCAATTTAAGAAAGATCTCGAACATTTTGTGGATGAAATCAGAAAGAGTACCGGCAAGAAAACAAAAATCATTTTGCTCACCACCTGGAACAGCGGGCAGGTGTCTTTTACTTATGACCGCGCCATTGAAGAGGTGGGGAAGGCAAAGGGTGTTCCTGTTGCCAATATTGAATCTGTCTGGCTGAACCGTTCCGATACACACGGCCAGAAAGGAGAGAAAGCGGCCACGGGCAAAAGCGATGGCTGGCTTGCCAATGACAAAGGGCATAAAGAAATTGCAAATACGGTGTACAAAAAAGCGTATGGGCTGTTAAAGTAAAATACTGGCTGCTTTTCGGAAGGGCAACCCCCGGTCTTTTGGCAGGCGCTCAAGGATTGTGAATATATCGCCCTGTCTTTCAGAAGGCTATCTCTGTAAGACAGGGCTTTTTGCTGTTTCCGGATAAATCACCCCAGTGAAAAACGAATTGTTCGTAATATAAAACAATTTGTTCTCAATATATTTTTAAAAAGCAAGGAAAACAAAGGAATGTTGCGAAAAAGAAAGTATTTTGTTCGTTATTACGAAAAAATGGCGCCGCTTTCAGCTGCATTTATTTTGAGAGACAGTTGATGCAATGCCCATTGTAATTCGTTATCAAGAACTATCGAGATGCAAAAGGTTAACATGCCGTTTCCAATTGTGGTTTTATAAAGTTGGCGTTGCCGGCGTGGCCGGGAGTTCTTCACCGAGAAACGGATTTAGTACGGTGCTGCCTAATACGGCCACCCATGTTTTTAACGTTCTCGTGCCAGGAGTCCTCCTTTTTCTTATTGGTGCAGCGATGGCGCGCACCAGTGCCATAAGCTCCAGCTTCGGAAGGAATAGCGAAAGGGAGCAGAATAGGGCTGTCTGTTTTTTGTGATAAGATGGAAAAGACAATGCAGATGGGAGGGATTCAATTGAAAAAAATTGCCAAGGGCGTTGCGATGCTGGAAATCAACCTGAACCATTTTATCATTCACCCCACTTTGATCTGGGATGAACAGAAAGCGGTTTTGGTAGATGCCGGCATGCCGGGTTCGCTTGATTTGATCCGTGCAGAAATGGAGAAGGCGGGCGTGCCGTTTGAAAAATTGGACGCAGTTATTCTGACGCACCAGGATATGGATCATATTGGCAGCGTGCCGGAAATATTGGTAGAGTCTGGCCATTCCATTACGGTGTACGCACACGGGCTGGACAAGCCATATATCGAAGGGGAGAGGCTTCTGATCAAAGCGGATCCGGAAAAGATCGATCCGGCAAGATGGGAATCGATGCCGGAAGAAATGAAACAGATGTATTTGAATCCGCCGAAAGCGAAAGTGGACAAAGTGATCGGGGATGGAGAAGTTCTGCCTTTTAGCGGCGGAATAGAGGTGATTTTTACACCGGGGCATACGCCTGGCCATTGCTGCCTGTATCTTAAAAAGAGCAAAACATTGATCGCTGCGGATGCGATGGTTGCAGACAACGGCAAACTGCATGGCCCCAGACAGCAAGTCACGCCTGATATGGGAACCGCAATGGCTTCATTGAAAAAGCTGCTTGATTTTGATATTGAATCCGTCATCTGCTACCACGGCGGCCTGTGCCATGAAAATGTAAATGAACAGATTCGCAAGCTTGCAGAATGAAATAAGAGCGTGGTAAAAAAGCCACGTTCTTATTTCATAAGCCAAACCGATGGCGGGAAAAGATGCCGGACATGGGGAAGAAAAGTCCCTGTCTTTCTGTTTTTTCCTTTTCTGGTGTGGGCCGTTTTTTGTCGTTTTTGAGTCATATAGCGGCCGACCTTGCCCCGCAGCCTTCCTTTTCTGGTGCAGGCCGTATCGCCGGTGTGTGATATAAAATGGGTTTTGTTGCCGCTCATGTTCCGGGCGGCCTTGTCATCCTGCCTCTCCCCGTCTGCTCCAGGCGTCCAAATATTATGATTCAGGCAGTCTTCGTCCATATTTTCAGCCGGATTCCCGAGAAAATCCATCAATTCAACCGGTGGCTGCCATGCAATTGGCCCGAACTGCGTGCAATCTTTTACGCCTGCCCAGGGTTCGGGCAGTTCCGGCGGGCGGAAACGCAAAGGTCCGATTGGCGGTTTTGCATAGGGAATCCCTTTCCAGATTTGCACACCTTTTTCCTCGTATCCCTGGGACTTTTCGAAAACGGTTTCAACAATTGCTGTCTTCATTTTTATTCTCCTTTCCGGAATGGATTTCTAAAGTATTCGACGGGAATGTGCAAATTTCCTTTCAGTTTTTTTTGAAAAATAGATTGACAACGAACGTACGATCTTTTATTCTGTTTATAGAATGTAAGTTCGGGTGAAGGGGTGCGAAAATATGGCAACCATCATAAGCAGCATTGGCCTAAAGGGAATAGAAGGATATTGTGTTCATGCCGAAGTGCAGATGATGTTGGGGTGCGGGTCCGGGATCACCATTGTCGGGTTGCCGGATGCTTCGGTGAAAGAATCTAAGGAACGAATACGGGGTGCATGTTCATCGATTGGATGTATGCTGTTCCAAAGCAAAACGATTGTCAATCTTTCCCCGGCAGACGAGCGGAAAAACAGTCCTGCACTTGATCTGCCCATTGCAATCGGGCTGATGGCAGAAAACCACTTTTTTCATGCCAGAATTCCTGATCATACTGCCTTTTTGGGCGCGCTCTCACTGGACGGGTCTGTTCAGGCAGTGGCTGGGATGCTTCCGTATGTGATGGCAGCAAGGGGATTAGGCATGAAAAGATTGTATTTGCCAGCCTCTGCGGAACTTCCCTTTTCACAAATGGACGGGATGGATATTATATTTGTCCAGCATTTAAAGGACGTACTCGATTCATTGTCCGGAAAGAAGCTGCCGCCTGTCCGGAAAAAGAGGCAGCTGCAACCAGATGAGTATTCGTTCGAAGCAGATTTCAGCATGATTCTTGGGCACCGGCATGCGAAAAAAGTACTGGAGATTGCCGCCGCCGGAAGCCACAATGTTTTAATGTACGGCCCGCCCGGAAGCGGAAAAAGTATGCTGGCTGAGGCTTTTCCTTCGATTTTGCCGCCGCTTTCGGAAACGTCTTCTTTTGAAGTGGCGGGACTCTATCAGCTTGCAAACGTGAAAAGGGGATTTCACCGGAAACCGCCGTTTCGCGCGCCGCATCACGCTTCATCTGCAGTTTCACTCGTCGGTGGGGGTTCCCGGCCGCATCCGGGTGAAATTTCATTAGCCCATCACGGGGTGCTGTTTCTCGATGAAATGGCCGAGTTTCCAAAAAGAACGCTTGATATGCTCAGGCAGCCGCTTGAAAATGGGAAAGTAACCATTAGCAGAGCCGCTTCCACGGTGACTTACCCTGCCCGGTTTATTATGCTTGCGGCCATGAACTTGTGCCCATGCGGTTATCTCGGGTCGCCCCATGCGTATTGCACATGCACGCCAAAACAAATTCAAGCTTATCAAAACCGGATTTCCGGACCGCTGTTAGACCGCTTTGACATATTTTTGCCAGTCGAGACAGTACCGTTACTGGAAGAGTCCGGGAAAATAAACGAAACTTCAGAACAGATCCGAACCCGCGTCACGGAAGCAAGGAAAAGGCAGTACGAAAGGTACGGGGCGGAAGTTTGTAACGGTACAGTGCCAAACGAAATTTTTCTACAAAAAAATCCGCTCGCAAACAGCAGCAGTTTAATGCTGAGGCAGTGGGCAAGCAAGGAAAACTTCAGCAGCCGGGCACAAATGAAAATTCTCAGGCTGGCAAGGACGATTTCAGATTTGCAAGGCAGCCGGGAGCTGTCAGAAGACGCGCTCTGGCAGGCATTGCAAATGAAAAGAAATCATCTTTTTGGAAAAAGAAAGGTGGATGCATATGCAACTTATGATGGAAGAAAAAGCGGAGTATTTGCCGCACGACCGCTTGTTTAAAGAACTTATCCAAACTTTTTTTGCAGATTTCATGGAAGCCTTTTTCCCGGAAGTAGCGCGGTGGATGGACTTTTCTGATGTGGAATTCCTCCAGCAGGATCTGTTTACAGACATCACAGCTGGTGAACAACGCAGAATTGATATTTTGGCAAAATTGAAATTAAAAGGGGAAGACACGGTTGTCCTCATCCATGTGGAACCGCAGTCTTATTATCAAATGGAATTTCCGGAACGGATGTTTATTTACTATTCCCGCATTTATGAAAAATATCGCTTGCCGGTTTTGCCAATTGCTGTTTTCAGTTATAATAAACGCAGGGAAACTCCTTCTCTTTTCACCGTAAGAATCCGCAACTTTGAGTCCATCCGTTTTCGTTATATGTCCATACACTTAATCAGGAAAAACTGGAAAGAATATATTCGAAGCAACAATCCCGTTGCGGCTGCACTGCTCAGCAAAATGGGGTATACAAAAAAAGAAAAAGTACAGGTAAAAGTAGAGTTCTTAAGAATGATGGCCCGCATGGAACTCGACCCGGCAAGAATGGCACTCATCTATGGATTTTTTGATTCTTATTTTAAATTAACGGATAAGGAGGATGAACTTGTGATGTCAAGCATTAAAAATCTGGATCCGCAAGAAGCCGACCAAATCCTGCGCCTGCCAAATTCCTTTTACGACAAAGGGTACAAAAAAGGGAAGGAAGAAGGAAAAGAAGAAGGAAAAGAAGAAGGAAAGGAAGAAGGATTGAAAGAGGGGTTGAAAGAAGGGGAAAGGAGAGCGGCATTAAGGATTGCCAAAAGAATGCTGGAAGAGAACCAGGATCTGGCATCAATCGCAAAATACACCGGGCTGGCAGAGGAAGAATTGAAAAAGCTGAAACAGAGCGGAGCAACCAGACTTAGGTGTGATCAATAAATACACTGGGTTGCCGGAAGAAGAAATTCAAAATTTTAAAATAGAACCGAGCAATCGGCTGCAATCGCATAAATTGTGAGCATCCGTGGAAAACTAGCCGCATCACTTCAATAAGGATGTGGAGAGAGTGGAAAAAGAGAACGGACGTGTTGAGCCGACACTTGCGACTGGCCTTGACGACCAGGAAGAGCTCGACCAAAAAGCAACGCCGGAAGAAATAGCAAAAGGTGAATATACGAAAGTGGTCAGATTGTCTCTGGATGAAGCAGATCCAAGTAAGGGTGAAGATTAATATGGCATCGAATTTTTTGGCAGGCCTAATTGCCTCCATAACTGCATTTTAAATCGCGATCCCGTATGAAAGTCCGCTATGGCGGCCATTTCTATTGCAAGTGATGCAAACAGAAAAGGCGGAAACTTTGAAAAAATGGTGCAACAAACGGATTGCATTTAAGCAGGGGGAAGGCGGCCTTGTTCCGGGGCCGCCCGTGCCAATCATTTGATATCAGCCTTTTCAGCCGTGAGCTGTTCGATTGTTTCCATTGCTTTTGCAATTTGCGCCTTCGTAAAGCTGCCAAGCAGGCGAAAGGATTCTTCGGGTTTTGCGGCATATGCTGCGACTTTTTCAATGGCCGCGCCATGATTTTCCGTCACATGCAGTGTATCCAGATTATAAGGAAAACCGAGTTTTTGATACAACGGAAGCAGTTTTTTCACTTCATTGATATCGCCTGTTGCCGCTAATTGGACAAGGATGCCGTAAGCCACTTTGGAACCGTGCAGAATGGAATGCGTTTCCGGCAGTAAGGTCAGCCCGTTATGGATGGCGTGGGCCCCAGCCATTCTTCCGTATTCGCCGGCAAAGCCGCCGACTGTCCCGGCCGCGCCAATTATAATTTCAACTATATTGCGGAAAGCGTCGGTTATCTTCCCTTCGTTTCGGTCGTGTAATGCCTGCTCACTGTCGCGCAAGATCCCTTCATAAATCGCTTTTGCGGAGCGGAGGCCGAGTTCGACCATCACCGGCAAATGTTTCATGGAACGGGTGATGCCTTCTGCTTCATACCATTTGGCTAAAGAATCGCCAATTCCGCCCAGCAAATATTCGGCCGGTGCGTTCAGGAGAATACGCAAATCGATCAGGGTTAAAAAGGCGGAACGTTTGTAATAAGCGACATGACTGAATGAGCCGTCTTCATGATAAACAGCGGATAAAGGCGTATAACCGGCACACGTTCCGGCTAGCGTTGGAACGAGCACGACTTCACAGTTGAGCAGTTCTGCTGTTCCCTTTGCCGTATCGAGCACTTTGCCGCCGCCAATCCCGACGATGACATCTGCACGGCCTGCCTGTTCCGCCAGTTTTGCCATGTTTTTCTCACTTGCAGTATGATCGTACCGGAGTACCGGCCAGTTTTGCGGTATTGACGCAAATTTTTGAAATGCTTTGAATGATTTTACCCCGGTAATGACAACCGGATATTTGAATTCTTCCAGCTTCTCTTCCAAATATTTGGCTGCATCTTCTTCACATATGTATTGGTTTGGACCGCTTCTTATGACTTGGCTTAGACGCATCTTACAGGACCTCCGTGATATAAAAATTTGATGTATGTCCAGCTTACGCCTAAATAGGTTTTATTTCAATAATTTTTTCATCATTCAGCTATTAATATATCAATGGTTCGATTACCGGGAGTTGCAAAAGAAAAGTGTGGTTTTAAAGCAAACAGACTCAGGAATCTGCCAAAAAGACAAAAAGGGGTTCCCGCAGTAACCGGGGCCCCTGAGTCCAAGCACGTGCCAATTTGAAACCGGGAATCATTAAAGTTTTAACATCCGCTCTAACGCCAACACCGCATCCCGCGCTGTGTTTTCCTCTACTTTGATCACGTTTGTTTCTTTGCCCTCGACAATATTTTCCAGCGACCATAAAAGATGCGGCAGGTCGATCCGGTTCATGGTCAGGCACGGGCACATGACCGGATTTAACGAAATAATCTTTTTATCCGGATGATTTTTGATCAGGCGCTGCACCAGGTTCATTTCAGTGCCAATTGCCCAGGCGCTCCCGGCCGGCGCGTTTTCAATCGTATCAATGATGTATTTTGTGGAGCCGCTGAAATCTGACAGGGCAACCACTTCATGCGCACATTCCGGATGGACAATGATTTGCATATCCGGATATTTCGCGCGCACGAATTCGATATTTTTGATGGTAAAGTGCTCGTGCACGGAGCAGTGCCCTTTCCATAAAATGACTTTCACATTTTCCAGCGCGCCTTCGTAGATAAGTTCGTTCCGGATCGGGTCCCAGACTGCCATATCTGCGAGTTCCACGCCTAAATCAAATGCAGTGTTTCGGCCGAGATGCTGGTCTGGTAAAAAGAAAACCCGTTCTTTCTGGGTGAAGGCCCTCTTGACCATTTTTTTCGCATTTGAAGAGGTAACGGTTGCCCCGCCGTTGCGCCCGACAAATGCTTTTATCGCTGCTGTGGAGTTGACATAGGTAAGGGGCAGCATCGTATCCCCGAACAAAGATTGCAACATATCCCATGCCCGTTCCGTCTGGTGGATGTCGGCCATGTCTGCCATCGAGCAGCCTGCGCGCATGTCGGGGAGAATGACAGTTTGTTCCGCTGATGTTAAAATATCCGCCGTTTCTGCCATAAAATGTACACCGCAAAACACAATATATTTGGCATTGCGGTTTTTTGCCGAAATTTGCGCGAGCTGCAGCGAATCACCGGCTGCATCAGCAAACTGGTATACTTCTTCACGCTGGTAGTGGTGGCACGGGAGGAAAAGTTTCGCGCCCATTTCTTTTTTGATGTTCCAAACCCGGTTTTCCATTTCTTCTTGCGCAAGGGACTGATATTTTTCCGGCAAAGCCGTAAGTTGTAACGTTTTCAGCAGGCTCATAAAGCAACCTCCTTCGTATTTTCCACGATTGCACTGATATCAAGTATTTGATAGGAATGGGTCAAAAATCCGAGCGAGATCCAATCGACGCCGGTTTCAGCATAGCTCCGGATATTTTCCATTGTGATGCCGCCTGATGCTTCCGTCGCAATATGGGGCGGCACGAGCGGCAGCCATTCGCAGATTTCTTCCGGTGTGCGGTTGTCAAACATGATGATGTCGGCACCGGCACGGACAGCCTCAAGCAGATGGTCCTTTGTTTCAATTTCGACTTCAATTTTTACGGTATGCCCGATGGATGCTTTCACTGTTTCCACCGCTTTTGTGATGCTGCCGGCAAATGCGATATGGTTGTCTTTCAGCATGACACAGTCGTACAGCCCGCGCCGGTGGTTGAATCCGCCGCCTGCTTTGACGGCGTATTTTTCAAGCATCCGGAGGCCGGGGGTTGTCTTTCTTGTATCGCAAATCTTTGCGTGGGTGCCTTCCGTCTCGCGGACTGCTGCGTTTGTGGTTGTTGCAATGCCCGACATGCGCTGGATGAGATTCAGGATTACCCGCTCTCCGGAAAGGAGGCTTACAATGGGGCCGCGAATTTCCGCAATAGCTGCCCCTTTTTCAATCCGGGCGCCATCCTTGGGAAAAATACGCGGTCTCACCGTACCGTCCAGAATGCGGAAACCTTCTTCTATCACATCCTTTCCACAGAAAATCCCGTTTTGTTTTGCAATAAACGTTAATTTGCCCGGCTGATCCGGCGAAAAAATATATTCCGTATTGATATCGCCTTCCCCAATGTCTTCCATGAAAAAATGTTTAAGCATGGATTGAAGTTGGAGCTTGTTCATAAAGTCCCCTCCGTGTGATTAAGCCTTTGTTTTTTGCATGAATGAGATGGACACCCTGCCAGCCGCTGCTTTCATCCGGGTAATCGGCGCGGATATGGGCGCCGCGCGATTCTTTCCGGCAAAGCGCCGATTGTGTGATGAGCAAGCTGTTGGTAAACATAAAGACTTTTTCCATTTCTTCCTTTGCAAGATGGCCGAGTGAAAAAGCGGAAAACGTATCAGCCCCACGAGCTTGCAGCCACTGCAAAAGATGCCGCAACCCGGTTTCTGAGCGGATCACGCCGGCATTCTCCATCATTTTTTTCTTCAATGTCACGGTGTCCAGCCGGCGGGCGATTTCCGGATTTAAAGGAGGGCGGTCGATTTCCGCTGTTTCGCCGCCCGCTGCTTCAGGTTCCAATGCATTTAAAAATGCTGCGAGCCGTTTGCCGAATACGAGCCCTTCCAAAAGCGAATTGCTGGCGAGCCGGTTTGCACCGTGCACGCCGCTTGCTGCTGCTTCCCCGATTGCATACAGCCCGTTTACCGTTGTTCTCCCGTATGTATCTACTACGATGCCGCCCATAAAGAAATGGCTGCCCGGGACAATAGGCAACAGGCCGGAATGGATATCAATGCCGCTTTCCCGGCAAATCCGGGAAATGGTCGGGAACCTTTTTTCAAAGTTTTTGATTTTACGGATGTCCAGAAAAACTTTCTTTCCGCTATGAATCGTCTGATGGATTTGGTGGGCGACCACATGCCTGGGAGCCAGGTCTTTTAACGGGTGGACGCCCGCCATGACAGGCGATCCGTTTTCATCCACAAGCACTGCACCCTCTCCGCGGACGGCTTCGGACACAAGGCCTTTCGCGCGGCCTTCCGCATACAATAATGTCGGGTGGAACTGGACGAACTCCATATCTGCAAGTTCCGCGCCGGCCCAGTATGCCATTGCAATCCCGTCGCCGATGATTTCCGGGTGGTTGGAGGTGAAAGGATACAAGCTCCCAAGCCCGCCGGTTGCGATCACGGTATGATCGGAAAAATAGTGGCGGATGTTGCCGTCGGCCGTTTTTGTTTTTACACCGGTTACGCGTCCTGTTTCTGCGGATACCATGAGTTCAAACGCCAGCTCATGTTCGATAATCCGGACGCTTTTTCCAAGTTGCCCGAGAAGATGCTGAATGACAAATTTTCCGGTTGCATCGCCGCCGCAGTGGAGAATACGGTGCACTGTATGTGCGCCTTCAAGCCCTAAATCAAGCCCGCCGTCCGGCCGCCTGTCTGCGGGAAGCCCGCTTTTTACGAGTTCTTCTGCTACGGCCGCACCCTCTTTTACCAATTTTTCCACTTCTTTTTCATTATGGTGCCGGCAACCCGCCCGGATTGTGTCTTTCACATGGAATTCAAAACGGTCTTCCGGCGAGAGGACGGCTGCGATCCCGCCTTGTGCTTTGTAGGAATTGCTCGTCTTTGTTTGCGACTTTGTAATGATCGTCACATCGTAGCGGCTGTCCAGGTGCACGGCTAATTGCAGAGCGGCAATCCCGCTTCCCAAGATACATATTTTTTCTTTCATCCGTCTCCCTACTTTACATCTGTCTTGACACATATCTTTGCACAAAATTAAACTGAATACAAGTACTTTTTAGGAGGCCAGCCATGTTTTATTTTGATTATGCGGCAACGACAAAAATGAGCGAACGGGCACGGGAGACATTTATGGAAGCAGCCGAATCTTTTTACGGAAACAGTGAAAGCCTGCATGACATCGGGACGGATGCGCGGGCGGTGCTTGAAAAATCGCGGGGCTTGATCAGTGGTTATCTCGGCGTACCGGCTGAAGGGCTGTATTTTACTTCAGGCGGCACGGAGGGGAATTTATTGGCGATTGTTTCGCTTGCAATGGGAGCTTCCGGAAGGGGAAAACATATCATTTCGTCGATGGCGGAGCATGCGTCCGTCCATTCAGCGCTCGGATTTTTGGAAAGGCTGGGATTTGAAGTGACAAGGCTCCCGTTTACGGAAAAAGGGACGGTGGATTTAAAGAAGCTTGAAGCAGCGATCCGGCCGGACACGGTGCTTGTTTCGGTTCAGCATATTAACCAGGAAATCGGCACCATCCAGCCCATTGAGGAAATTTCCCTGATGGTAAGAAGGCGGGGGATCCTGTTTCATTCCGATTGTGTGCAGTCATTTGGCAAAGCAGATGTAGCACGCATGATCCCTTATGTCGACAGCATTACCCTCTCTTCACACAAAATCCACGGGCCAAAAGGGGTCGGGGCAGTATACATTCACCCCTCTTGCGTCATCGCCCCCGTTTTTCCGTACCTTTCCCATGAAAAGGGGTTCCGCGGCGGGACAGTGAATGTGCCTGGCATTGCCGGATTTGCTGCGGCTGCCGAGGAGATTTTGATAGAAAGTGAGCGGGACTGGGAGTACCGGACCGCGTTAAAAAAGGCATCCGGTGGGACGGTTGTTTTTATAGAGGGGGAACGGGCGATGCAGCTTCCTTCCATCGTCGGCGGTATGATTCCAGGGGTTCAAGGGCAGCTTGTTTTATTGGAGTGCAACAAAGCGGGATTTGCGATCTCAACCGGGAGCGCCTGCCAGGAACATCATGAAGGCGGGAGCAAAGCAGTTGAAGCAATGGGATACGCGGAGGAAGCAATGGATCAGTTTTTCAGAATTTCCTTTGGGCGCCATACAACAAAAGAGGAGATCCTGTCACTCGGAGAAACATTAAAAAAGATTGCGGCTGCGCACAGTGCCGGAACCGCTATGCAAGACCTGTTTGCCCGTTGAATCCGGCGGGGATTATATATAAAGATGGATTAGGGAGTGGCTTGTGTTTCAAGCAGTTGGCAAGACGGAAAGAGGATGAAACAGCTAAGAAAAATATATAAAATTGCAATGAAAATGATTGACAAAATCAATAGATTGTTATTATAATTTAGAAAACTCGTGGTGCTAGTTGAGCGCTAGCGCTCAACTAGCCCAAGTGTGACAAGTGAATATGCCAACAAGATGCCATCTAGTGCTACTTCAAATCCCGCAATCGAATTCGCACGAATGTCTGTCATACGATACTGGTAAACGAGGACGGAGAACACCGTCTCTATCACTTTACGTTTTTGTTTGAGCCATTTCTCCCATGATTCCGATGGGCGGTGTTTCTGGTTTTTGCGAGATGGAGTCCAAAAAGCGATTTGGTACTCTTCATACAACTTTTTTTGCAATTCGCTACTGATGAATCCTTTGTCACCCAAGTTATAGAGGTGAGGAATTTGAGTCATGACGGTTTCAGCTGCAGTTCGATCGTGACAGGACGCCTCCGTTACCACGTATCCCATGGGCAGTCCTTGGTTGGTCACCTGAAGATGGAGCTTAAATCCATAGTACCACTGCTTTTTCGATGCACAGAGCCCGATGTCCGCGATTCCTTGAAATCGTTTGACTCGGTACATTCTTGCGGTATGGCACAATTCGAGTGGCACGCTATCTACTACCGCATAGGCGTGGTGTTGTCCACGTTTGGCTAGCTCATGGCGAATCCATTTGATCGCAAAGCGCAGCGCTCGACAACGGCGATTGTATCGAGAACGTTCGAGAAAATGTCCATCCGTAAACAAGTTCCCAGTCACAAAGCGATGCCATGCACGTTCGGAAGAGAAGCCAAGCAGCTTTCCCAAAAGATGAATGGCAATGATCACTGCGTCTTCTTGTTTCACCAAATGACGATTGCGACGTTGAAGATATATAAGTTTCAATAAAGATTTTCCGATTGTTCGATTCTGTTTTCCTCATAACAAGTCATTTTGATAGAATGCGGTGGGCGCTCTACTGGATGTAAAACAAAGTTTCAACTTATATATTTACCTGAATCCGTGACGAAATTTCCGCTTAAAGGCAAACAAATCGCATAAAATTTAGTATAATTGGTATATCAGACAAATTAAATTCATT
>NZ_ALAS01000161.1 GCF_000290615.1 Heyndrickxia coagulans DSM 1 = ATCC 7050 | reverse complement strand
GGCAACTCGACATCTACTTGAGGCGTTTGATCAAAGTCTATCCTAAATACTCTTCCTTGTGCTGCCCCATTACAACATTCCGCGTGATTCGCTAGCGGGCAGGTGAGACCTTCTTGCTTGGCATTTGGATGAAATACAGGACAAGTGTAAATATATTGCCCCTTTTCCCGATCAGATCCTCTAAGTTCCATTTTATGTCCACTGATACAGATGGGAGTGCCGTACCGGTTGATTTTTTCAATCCCCCGGGCGGTAGTTGGTTTATCTTTACGGTTCCGTGGATTGATCGGTGCCACCAATTTCGCCTGTAATACATCCTTTGTCACTTTTTGATTTTCCGGCGTTTGGTAGATTCCATCTGCCAGGATAAAGCTCAACTGCTCAGCCATCTCGGGGTGCTCTGCCTTAAACGTTTCCAATGTCGGTTCTAATGTTTTCCCATCGGGTGTATTTCCTTTAAATACTTCCCGCGTCAAAGGCAAACCGGATTTCACCCCGCATACCATTGATAATTTATGCGCAATATAGGA
>NZ_ALAS01000160.1 GCF_000290615.1 Heyndrickxia coagulans DSM 1 = ATCC 7050 | reverse complement strand
CGAATAGTCGGACACCACTATATCCTTACTCTTGGGAAATCTACCTATTAACGGCGTTTGTTATATTTTCGTCACGGATTCAGGTTATTATCTTACCGGGAAGAAGCCATTTGGTCTCCATCCAATTGGTTGGAAAATGAGCCAACCAAATAGTTTGATCACCTGAATCCGTGACGAAATTTCCGCTTAAAGGCAAACAAATCGCATAAAATTTAGTATAATTGGTATATCAGACAAATTAAATTCATTCCACATTCAGGTGATCTAGGGAAATTTTTACATACTGAATCACTAAAAGTGCATTTATCGAATAGTCGGACACCACTATATCCTTACTCTTGGGAAATCTACCTATTAACGGCGTTTGTTATATTTTCGTCACAGATTCAGGTTACACTGTATCGTGAATACTTCTTTACATAGCCGGTGTGTCTACCTTAAATTGTTCAGCCACGTATTTTGCATACGTTTCATGCGTACGTACCAATTCATCATGTGTACCTGATCCTGTGACCCGGCCTTTTTCGATAAAGTAAATCTTGTCGCTGTCCACAATGGTTGCCAGGCGGTGGGCGATGACTAAAGTCGTGCGGCCTTTCATCAAGTTGGTTAAGGCTTCCTGGACTTTCATCTCTGACTCACTATCAAGACTCGCAGTTGCTTCATCCAACATTAAAATCTTGGGATTGCGCAAAAAGGCCCGGGCAATGGCAATACGCTGGCGCTGGCCGCCGGAGATTTTCACCCCGCGTTCCCCTACCTCTGTGTTAAGTTTGTCAGGCATTTCTTCGACAAATTTGCGTGCAAAGGCTAAATCTAAAACGTTCCAAAGTTGTTCATCCGTATATGTACCGTCTAATCCATACGTCAAATTGTCGCGGATTGTCCCAGCCATAATCGCAGAATCTTGTGAAACGTATCCGATTTGGCTGCGGTAATTTGTTAAATTGATCTCTTCAATATCCGTATCCCCAAATTTGATTGATCCGCTTGTTGGTGCATAGAAACGTTCAAGCAAACTAAACGCATATTCCGCACGTAAATTTTTCCATTTTAAGATTTTTTTAAAGGAATTTTCTCCTTCTTTGTAGAATTGAATGATTATCTAAACT
>NZ_ALAS01000159.1 GCF_000290615.1 Heyndrickxia coagulans DSM 1 = ATCC 7050 | reverse complement strand
TACGAACTTCTTGGTTAAGCCGCTCGAGGGAATTAGTACTCCGTATGTGCATACGGATATTCTCAGGAAAGTTCATGTATTGGATAGTATCTTCAAAACCTTCATCTAAAATGGCCAGGGCTTTTTCAAATCTTGCTTCTGTACCAAATTTGTTTATTAATTCATCTTTAAACTTGCGTATGTCCTCAATCGTAACGGCCTCAAACACGCGCTTAATCATCACCCGGATTTCTGCAGTATCTTTTTTGGGCAGTTTTTCAATGATATTGCGTTTAAAATGAACATTGCACCTTTGCCAAGCAGTGCCAATGAATTCCCGTTGTATTGCTTTCTGAAGGCCCATGTGAGCATCGGAAATAACGAGTTTTGGTGATTGGAGTCCACGTGATTTAAGTTGTTTAAAAAATGAACTCCAACTCTCCAAACTTTCTGCATGGTCAACGCTTAAACCCAGTATTTCACGTGTATTCTTCTCTGTAATGGCAGTCGCAATATAAACAGCCTTTGATA
>NZ_ALAS01000158.1 GCF_000290615.1 Heyndrickxia coagulans DSM 1 = ATCC 7050 | reverse complement strand
GCTCTAATTATTTAAATTATTACATATTTAGCCGCATTTTTGGGGGGGATAGTTAAATTATCACGAAAAATTTTTACTCCTCAGAGCTGCAAGGTTTGACACAAAATTGCCACATTCTTCACAAACGAATTTAGCCAACCATCCGGATTCAACGTTTTATAACAGAATGTAGCCAACTGAAAAAGCGCCACAAAGAAAAACCTTCTGCAAGGCAGAAGGCTGGATGCTGATCCTTATATTTTCGCCGGCAAGGCGGATTGGATTTCCTGATAAAACGCATCGAACTGTTTCAAATCCATTTGCTGTGCGGCGTCCGAAAGCGCGACTGCCGGATCCGGGTGCACTTCCGCCATCACACCGTCCGCGCCGATCGCAAGCGCCGCTTTGGCGGCCGGAAGGAGCAAATCCCTTCTCCCTGTCGAATGGGTCACATCCACAAATACCGGCAAATGCGTTTCCTGTTTTAAAATCGGAACCGCCGTGATATCGAGCGTATTGCGGGTCGCCCGTTCGTACGTCCGGATGCCCCGTTCGCAAAGAATAATCTGTCCGTTTCCTCTTGACATAATGTATTCAGCGGCATTGATAAATTCTTCAATCGTTGCCGCGAGCCCGCGTTTTAAGAGAATTGGCTTCTGGATGGAACCTGCCGCTTTCAACAGCTCGAAATTCTGCATATTGCGCGCGCCGATTTGGATTACATCGAGGTAATCGGCCGCTTTTTCGAGATCAGCAGGTGTCACGATTTCACTGATCACAGCGAGATCATATTCATCGGCAATCTGCTTTAAAATTTTCAGGCCTTCAAGCCCAAGCCCCTGAAAATCATACGGAGAGGTGCGCGGTTTGTAGGCGCCGCCGCGAAGCAGTTTCAGCTCCTTCGCTTTTACGGATGCCGCAACAGCCGCAACCTGGTCGTACGATTCAACCGAACACGGGCCGAATACAAAATGCGGGTTGCCGTCGCCCACTTTTTCGCCTTTAATGTCAACAATTGTATTTTCCGGCTGTTTCTTCCGCGAAACAAGCAATGCTTTCCGGTGGTCATCTTCCTGCAGTTCAAGGGCCGCTTTAAAAATCTCTTTAAATAAATGTTCAATGGTAGACGTTTCAAACGGGCCATCGTGATGTTCTATAATGGCATTCAGCATTTCGCGTTCCCGGATCGGGTCATAGCGGCTTACGCCCTGGGCTTCTTTCAGTTTCCCGATTTCCTGGACGAGCTCACCCCGCTTGTTGATCAACTCCAGCAGCTTTAAGTTTACTTCTTCAACTTCTTTCCGCAATTGTTCAAGCTCTCTGTTCCCCACGTACCTCTCATCCTCTCTGTCAATATCCTTATCTCATTTTGTTGCCGGTGCCTGTTGCCATAAAAGTTTACAAGTGATTGCACTTATTATAATCGATTCATTTTAAAAAGTCACGGAAAAATTCTTTACTGGATAAACGCTTTTATGTACTAAAGCAACAACCGTCCTGTTATTGTTTTATATGTTTTTTTCGGAAAAGGTTCCCGCTCGGCCTGAAAAAAAGCGCACAAAAAGGGGCAGGCTCTTAGCCCGTATCATTCGTCTTGTTCTGTTTTGCCGCCTGAAAAGCGCAAAAAAAAAGCGGCAGACATGCCGCTTTTTTTGCGTCGTTACTCGCCGGCCGATGAGGAACTGCCTGGATTTGAACTTTGCTGGTTCACATCTCCCGTATCCGTTTCGGCTTTATCTTTTGCCTGCTGCGCGGTCTGGACGGCGCTGTCTTTCAGCTGGTTGCCTTTCTGCACGGCAAAATCGCGTACTTGTTTTGTTTTTTCAGCAGCCTGCGAAGCCAGCTGGGTGCCTTTTTCGGTCGCAAATTCACGCCAGCCGTCTGTTTTTCCTTTGATGGTTTCCACCTGGCCGCTTAAGTCTTCCCGAAGTTCTTTCCCTGATTTCGGCGCCAACATAAGCGCTACCGCAGCACCGACAACACCGCCGACAATTGCACCAGTCAAAAAATCTTTCGTGGACATTTGTTCTTCAGACATGTAAATTCCTCCTTCAGTTTATGAATTTCTTACCCGTTGGAGCAGCCTTTCATCATTACGGGCCGGTTCTTCAAGAAGGTGTTTCGGGATAGGGTTTTGGGCATGGACAGGATGGGTTTCATTCGTGCCTGCACCTTTTTTGCCCGACCATCTATCTTTTATTTCCTTCAGCGCAGCGCCCCATTGCACGGCCTGTGCAATTTTGTCCTGCCTTTTGCTGACGGCCGAAGCAATCGATGTTGTGACTTTACGCAGCGTCTGGCTCAGTTGCTGGGCGGAAACACCGATATCTTCCACGGCATAGACGACACTGTTCAGCCTTTCCAATTTATGCTCGATGTCTTCAACCAGCACATTCGTTTTTTCTAGTAATTTTGTAGATTCCTCTGTAATGCCGTGCATCTGCCCTTCAAGGCCCTTTACCGTATCCGACAAGTTGTCCAATGTTTTGCTTAATGATTTCAATGTCCTCGTCAGGGCGATGACCAGAATGAGGAATGCAACAGCAATTAGCGCCACGCTCAAATACAGGATAATTTTCATCTTTCGTTACCACCTCCATGTACAATGTACAATAAAATTACCCCAAATCGCCTTCCTTAAACAATTGGGGGTTGAAATCTTTGCGGGTACCACCCTTATTTTCGCATAACGGCCGCCTTATGCCAACAAAAATGGAAACATTTTCTGCTTGACAAATCTCATAACAAAAAGAGGCATTGCCCGCCTGTTTTTCGGACAATGCCTCTGCCTTACCGGCTTACATGCTTTTGCAGCAATGTTTCGTATGCCTTTTGGTACTTTTGGATATCCCCGGCACCCATAAAGAGGATGACACTGTTTTCAATGCCAAGAAGCGGGGACATGTCCTCTTCCTTGATAATTTGCGATCCGCCGACTTTTTCCTGCAAATCGTAAATAGAAAGCTTTCCGTGATGTTCACGCGCCGAGCCAAAAATATCGCACAGAAAAACCCGATCTGCAAGGTTTAAACTTTCCGCAAACGCTGTAAGAAATGCCTGCGTGCGGCTGAAAGTATGCGGCTGGAATACGGCGACAAGCTCTCTTTCCGGATATTTTTTCCGCGCGGCATCAATGGTTGCCTTAATCTCGGTCGGGTGGTGGGCATAGTCATCAATGATGATTTGCGTGCCGATTTCTTTTTCCGTAAAGCGGCGTTTGACCCCGTGAAATGTTTTTAAATGCGTTTTAACCGCTTCTTTTTCGATGCCTTCGTATTGGCAGAGGGCGATGACCCCGAGCGCATTCAGCACATTGTGGTTCCCGAAGGAGGGAATTTCGAACGTTCCGTAAAAACTATTGCGGACCACCACATCGAATTTCGTTCCTTGCGGCTCCGTCACAATATTTCTTGCCTGAAAATCGTTGCCTTCTTCAAAGCCATAAAAAACAACCGGCACTTTTGCCTGAATTTTTTGCAGCTGCTCGTCATCCCCGTAAGCGATGATGCCTTTTTTGACTTGCAGCGCCATTTCTTGAAAAGCGGAAAAGACATCGTCAATGTTCGCATAGTAATCCGGATGGTCGAAGTCAATATTGGTCATAATCGCATAATCCGGATGGTAGGAAAGAAAGTGGCGCCGGTATTCACATGCCTCAAATACAAAATATTCCGCTCCCGGAACCCCTTTTCCCGTTCCGTCCCCGATCAAATAGGAAGTGGGCTTGATCTCATGCATGACATGGGCAAGCAGCCCGGTAGTCGATGTTTTGCCGTGCGCGCCTGTTACAGCAACGCTCGTAAAATTTTTCAGAAACTCACCGAGAAATTTATGGTAACGGATCACAGGAATGCCGCGTTTCATCGCTTCATCAATTTCTTCGTGCGTATCGGGAAAAGCATTGCCGGCAATCACCGTCAGGCCGGGGCGGATGTTTTCCCGGTTGAAAGGCAGGATCTTAATGCCGGCATCTTCTAATGCCTGCTGGGTAAAAAAGCGCTTTTCCACGTCAGACCCCTGCACTTCGTATCCGATGTCATGCAGGATCTGTGCCAGTGCGCTCATGCCCGATCCTTTAATCCCTACGAAATGGTATACAGTCATAATAGAACCTCCAACAATGTCTATATGTATGCAGTATATGATAAAAACCCGCCATGTGCGATAAGGCATGTTTCCACAGCAGCTGTACAGGCTTTATACGGCCGCCTTCATGCCCATCATAAAAAAATCATACTCCATCATTATATCATTTCCAGGCAGCCGTGAACATGAAAAAGCGGAATTTTGCCCGCAGCCCGCCGGAAGCCGGAAAGGGCAGTTCACATCCGCATTCTTCATGCCCTTTTTCCACTATCCTTGCCAAAACAGCTGCCGGCTATAAGGAAAAACCATCACTCTCTGCTTTCTGCTTCCTGCATTTGCATCAATTCGCTTTTCGTGATTAAAACATCCCGCGGCTTGCTTCCTTTCGCCCCGGAAATAATCCCCTGCTGCTCCATCATATCAATCAGGCGGGCAGCCCGGTTATAGCCGATCCGGAAATTGCGCTGCAAAAGTGACGTGGACGCCCCGCCCTGATGAATGACAAATTCGCAGGCGTCGGGAAAAAGCTCGTCTTCTTCTTCGCCCGGTTCCGTTTGTCTCAGCAATTCTTCAGGCTGGAACAAATATTCAGGCGTTGCAGCTTCCCTTACATATGACACAACATCGTCGATTTCACGGTCGCTCACAAAAGTGCCCTGCAGCCGGACCGGTTTGGAAGTACCGTTTTCCAAAAACAGCATGTCCCCTTTTCCAAGCAGCTTTTCCGCCCCGCTCATATCGATAATGGTGCGCGAATCGACCTGTGAAGAGACGGAAAAAGCAATGCGCGTCGGGATATTGGCCTTGATTAAGCCGGTAATGACGTCCACGCTTGGCCGCTGTGTCGCCAGAATCAGGTGAATCCCGCAGGCGCGCGCTTTTTGCGCAATCCGGCAGATGGCATCTTCCACATCCCCCGGCGAGGTCATCATTAAATCAGCGAGCTCATCGATGACAATGACAATATACGGCAACTTTTCGGAAAACCTGCGGGTACGGGCGGCCATTTCATTATAACGGTGAATATCGCGTACACTTTCATGGGCAAACAATTCATAACGCCTTTCCATTTCTTCAACCGCCCACTTTAATGCCGCTGTTGCCATTTTGACATCTGTAATGACCGGGCTGACGAGATGCGGAATCTGATTATATGGCGCAAGCTCCACCATTTTCGGGTCGATCAGGAGCAGTTTCAAATCCTGCGGCGCCGCTTTATACAGAAGCGAAACAAGCACCGAATTGATACAGACGCTTTTTCCCGATCCGGTGGCGCCTGCAATCAGCCCGTGCGGCATTTTTTGCAGGTCGGTTACAACCGGTTTTCCGGAAATATCCAGGCCCATCGCAACCGTCAACGGGGATTTGCTGTTTTGAAATACGGGATCGCCGATAATCTCACGCAAACGGACAGGGCGGCTTTTCAAGTTCGGGATTTCAATGCCGACCGTATGCTTGCCCGGAATCGGCGCTTCGATCCTGATATCTTTCGCAGCGAGGCTTAATTTTAAGTCGTCGTTCAGATTGGTGATTTTATTGACTTTTACGCCTGGTTCAGGCTGGACTTCAAACCGGGTAACGGAAGGCCCCTGGCTTGCATTTACCACTTTCGCGCGGACATTGAAATTTTCAAGTGCCTCATCCAGCGTATAGCTTTGTTCTTGGATCCACCCCTCATCCCGGGTCTGCTTTACCGGCGGCTCCAGCAACGAGAGCGGCGGGAAAGAAAACGGTTTTTCACGACTGTTTTCGGCCGGGTTTTCCTGTTCCGGCCGGGGAACCGGGGCCTCTTTTTTTTCTGTGATCTTCCGGCGATCCTGTTTCAGCATCAGCACGTTAAACGGCAGATGCTTTCTCGGGCGTCCTTCCGTTTTTGTTGCTTCGCCGGATGACGGAGAAATGCCCGCCGTTTCCGTATGCCGCTGTTCCGGTTCATTTCCTGCATTTTTTTCGGCTTTTTCCAAAGCATATATCGAAGAGACTTTTTCCGGTTCATTTGCAAGGTCCGCCATGCTTGCCTTCGGAGAAACAGCCGCGGCTTTCCCTGTTTCCGGTCTGTTTGCCGGATCGGCTTCGGATTCCACTTTTCCAGGATCACTTGCCAGGCTGGCTTTCCCTGTTTCCGGTTCATCCGCCAGGCTTATGCCAGTTTTCTCCAATCCGTCTGCTGCTCCAGATTCCGGCGTTCCTATGCTATATTGTTCTGGCTCCATATTCTCCAAAGCGGACGCCGGGGTCTCTTCCGCTTTCCCTTTTGCCGGTTCACTTGCCGGATAGGATGCCATTGTTTCTTTTTCTGCTTCATCTGCCGGGTTTGCACCGGATTCTTCAGAAGAAATGGCCGCCGCATCCTCTTTTGGCAGCGCACTTGCCGGGCCGGATTCCGACGTTTTCACTTTCGGCTGTTCCGATTCATTAGACGGAATTGTGCCGGGTACTTCTAGCCTGTATGCCGTTTCGGATTCCGGCGTTCCTGCGGCTTCATCTGCCGCACCTGGCGAATCTTCGCCGTGCCCTGTTTCCGTTTGGACAGATTCGCCCTTTTCCGCCTGATCCGCTGTTGTGCGCCCGGCTTGATCTGCCGGTAAATCAGTTTGTTCCTCTTCGAACCAATGATCCGCCATTTGGATGCCGTGTTCCGGTTCTGCCGGGTTCCCTTCGCCGTCCGTGCCCGGATTTTCTGCAAAATCAAGCAATTGCTGCAGTTTTGCCATATCGAATAGATGGATATCCTTTTTATAATGATCTTCCAGCTCGTATTCCAACACTGTTGTTTCTTCTTGCGAAGGCAAATCATTTGCCGGCCGTTTGAATCCAAAGACCGGGGAAGGGATGTCCGTCGGCCGGAAAGGATGGCCTTTTTGCACCTTTTCTCCCCGTTCTGGCCGTGGATCCGGACGATGTTTTTTTGCCCGCGGCTGCTGCTTTTCCGGTTTTTCAGTCGTCTTCCGGCGTTCCCCTTCCTGATCCGGAATCACAGGAAAACGAAACTGTTTTTTCGGATAATGATAAGCCACACGGGTATCTATATTCTCCGGGCGTGCCTGGTAAAGCCCGGCCGGATCCCGGGCCTCTTCGTGCACGTTTTCATCTTTGAAGTATTTTGCCATTTTTTTAATCCAGCTCAAATTCATCACTCTTTCCTTTGCTCATGCGTCCGAAGAGCCTTTCAAAAATTCCTCTCACCTTCCATTATACAAAGGAAACACATGTTTTTCGAGGGATTTTTTAACACGGGCACGTCAGCATAAAAAAATCGGGGGTAGGCACATTATGACTGATACTATTTTTTGAAGGAGGGAATGGATTGAAGATCGCAAAAGCATTGCTCGGCATCGGGCTTGCATCCGGGCTATTAATGGGATGCGGAAACAATAACGGCGCCGGCGACAATAACGGCAACCGCAACAATGCACGGCCTGTACGCTATAACGACACAGCCGACAATAATGATGTGCGTTACAATAACGTCCGTTACAATACAGGAAGAACAGACGGCAATAATGGCGCCGATTTGACGAACAATAATGGCAACGGCAACAACAATAATAACAACAACGATGTCCGGGTGGCCAACCGTATTGCGCGCAGCATTGAGGATTTAAAAGAGGTGGCACAAGCGTTCGTCATCGTCACGAATGACAATGCCTATGTGGCTGTCTTGCTGGAAAGGAACCAAAACAACGACAAACTTGACAAGAAATTGAAAAACAAAATTTCAAAAGTCGTCAAGCAAACCGATCCATCAATCAATGATGTGTACATTTCCGAAAACCCGGATTTCTTTGACCAGATGAGTGATTACGTCAACGACATCCGGAACGGCCGCCCGATTTCAGGATTTTTTAACCAGTTTAACGATACCATCCAGCGTGTCTTTCCGAATGGATCAAGATAAGTAAAAAAGGGCTGCATCACGCGTGATGCGCCCTTTTTTGCCATCCCGGCTTTATTTTGGCAGCGGAAATTCGCTTCCGACTTTGTACTGCCCGTCGAGCACTAAGATGCCCTTTTTCTGCGGCGCATTCGGGAGCCCGAGTTCACGCGCCGAGCAGATCATGCCGCTTGAAGCCACACCGCGCAGGACAGCATCTTTAATGATCATCCCGTTCGGCATCACAGCGCCTGTTTTTGCAACCACTACTTTTTGCCCGGCTTCCACATTCGGCGCGCCGCAGACAATTTGCAATGTCTCAGTGCCGGTGTCAACCTGGCAAATGCTTAAATGGTCGGAATCCGGGTGCTTTTCCTTTTCTTTTACATACCCGACAACGAATTTCGGGGAAAGATCGGCGTCAAGTTTTTCATTGAACCCGTTTTCGGCGAGAATTCCGTTCAGCTTGTCGAGCAAAGCTTCCGTCAGTTTCACGGGTCCGCTTCCTTCAAACCCCCCGTACCGGGATGCTTCGAAAATATTGAACCCGGCTGTTTCTTTTGTCTTTTCATCATAAATGCGGGCGACAGTGCCCCTCTTTTCATAAGCGGCATGCTCCGCCTCTTTGATCATGACAATCAATGTATCGCCGATGCCTTCGCGGTTGTAAAAAACATTCATAAACGTACTCCTTTCAAGATTTCCGGTTTTTGCCCAAAATAAAGACCGGCTCCAGTTCGCCGTCCTGATATAAAAATGAGAGGGCTGTAATCGGCACATGGCCGTTTGCAAAAAAATTCATCGCCATTTGCGCGATTATATCATAACCTGTTGCATTGCGGATGTCACCTATAATGAAAACATCCTGATGGGGAACGGCGAGGACCATCTCCCCTTCCGTTTTTACAGACATTTCCTGCAAAAACTTTTCATTTAAAATCCGGCTCGCATCATAGCCGTCATTCGTATTTAAAAAATAAAAATCATTCCCGGCGACAGTGTCTTTTTTCATTTTCGTGGAAAGCGACCGCAAATTAAACCGCGCCGTTTCCCGGACATGTTCCGGGCTCCATCCTTCCCGCTCCAGCATTTGAAAATCGATCAGCCTGTACGTATTCCCGAGGTCGAGCGCGTAATAAATGCGCGTCTCCGCCGTGTGCGCATCCGTTAAAAAAGGGATGCCTCCCGGGGCTTCTGCCGGAAAAGAAGTAGACCGGATCACAGGAAAAATACTTTTTTCCCGGCCATGCAGTGAATGGTTTTTCCCCATCACGCCGAGCGCTTCTTCCGCATAATAGACAACTTCTTCAATCGCTTCTTCTTTTTGGGAGACCCATTTGGCGGCAATCTCCGGCAGGGAAATATTGAGTCCCTGATGCGTGTCTTCATTTTCGACCCGGAGTATATCTTTTTCACGGTCATAGGAAAAAATGCGGCCTTTTTTCTCCAGCCTTTTTTCCAGTTCCCGCCTTAATTGTTTCGTATCCATTTTCCGGCTGGCACCTCCTTTATCGCCGGCTACGGAAAAATCCCCCATCCGCAAAGAGGGGGAAATCCGGCCTGCTTTTTGTCTTTCCTGAAAATATGCGCGTGCATTCGGGTGATGCCACGTTCCATGCGGCATGGGCATCGATGATTCAGGCAAGGCTTTCGATGAATTTTTCGACTTCTTCTTTTGTTTTCCGGTCTTTGCTGACGAAACGGCCGATTTCTTTGCCGTCCCGGAATGCGACAAAACTCGGGATGCCATATACATCGAGATCCGCGCATAAATCCAAAAATTTGTCGCGGTCAACATGGACAAAAGTATAATCGCTGTATGCTTCTTCAATTTCCGGCATAAACGGGTCTAAAAAGCGGCAGTCCGGGCACCAGTCCGCTGAGAACAAAAAAATGTGCGCCCCGTTTTCTTTCAAGTTTTTAAAATCTTCCATTGATTGCAATTCCTGCATGGTTAACCCTCCAGTTTCTGTTTCTGCTTTTTATTATACCGTAACGGCAGAGCTGTTTCATTTTTCATCACCCGGCTTTCCCGGTATAATGAAAGTTGATCAGTTTGCGGGAAATGGATTTTTTTACATAAGGGGTAGACTTCATGACCATTTTAATTGTAGATGACCATAAAGTAAATTTATTTGTCATAGAAAAAATTTTAAAAAATGCCGGATATGATCAATATATATCTTTCACTTCGGCTAAAGAATTATTCGCTTATTTGCATCTGGGTGAGGAACATGCTCCAAAATCACCTGCCGACTGCATTCTGATGGATATTATGATGCCCGAAATTGACGGGATTGAAGCGTGCCGGATGCTGCAGCAGTCGCCGCGTTTCCGTGATATTCCCGTCATTTTCCTGACCGCGCTTGATGATGCCCGGAAGCTGGCGGAAGCGTTAAACGCCGGGGGAATCGATTATATTACAAAGCCGATCAACAAAGTCGAGCTGATCGCCCGCCTTAAAGTGGCACTGCGTCTGAAAGAGGAGAAAGACTGGCATACGGAACAGGAGAAACATTTAAAAGACGAGCTCGATCTTGCAATGCAGGTTCAGCGTACGCTTTTGAGCGAACCGATCAAAGAAAACTGCCTTTCCATTACATCTTCTTACAAACCGGCACATCAATTGGCCGGTGATCTTTATTACTGGTATAAAATAGATGACCACCGATACAGCCTCATGCTACTCGATGTGATGGGGCACGGCATTTCGGCATCGCTCGTCTGCATGTTTATTTCTTCCAAATTAAGGGATTTAATGCAAAGCAAGGCAGACCCTGAAACAGTGATGCAGGAATTAAACGAACTGATGCGTTACTTGAATAAAGACGGCGGGATGCAGCATTATTTTACGGCGATCTACCTTGTGCTTGACTGTGCCGGCAAAACGGTTGAATATGTGAATGCCGGCCACCCGCCCGCTTTTGCCCTCGTGGATGAAAAGGAAGTCGTGCCGCTTTCGGAAGGCGGATGTGCTGTCGGCTTCTTCCCGCAATTGGAAGTGGAAAAGCAGGTGCTCCGTTACCATGAAAGCCTGCAGCTCCTTTTATTTACAGACGGCGTAATGGAAGCACTCGATTCGGACAGCCGCGACGGCCTGAACATCCTGCAGCAGCTCGCCTCGTCCGCCTGGTCTCCGGAAAAGGCGGCTGCCCCCCTGGATGCCGTCCTTGCCAAAGAACTGCAGGAACAGCAGCTGGATGATATGTGTGTTGTGCTCGTTCAGGCAAATTGAGTATAGTTCCATCAGCCATTTTCTCCATAGGACGGATGTGTCGGGCCCGTTCAGGCTCCTTGCGCAGATGCCGTAAAAAAACGGCCGGTTCCATTCAGCACGCACTGTTTTGCTTAAAAACGGAAAATCAGGCTTTTTCTGTGCGATGCAGCTTTCCGCGCGCTTATATCACTTGCAATGGATCCGGCTATTTGCCGGATCCATTGCAATGAAAAACGGCGGGGTCATATTGCCCCGCCGTTTTTTGCAAATGGATTATGCTTTTTTTCGGTAAATTTTTTCATCTCTGTCAAAAACCTCATACTTTCCTTCCGTATCAATCGTCAGCACGGTTTCTTTATGGCCGAGCCCTAAAAATCCCCGGTTCGTTAAGCTTTCATCAAATAATCGCAAAACTTTTTTTTGAAGGTTTTGGTCAAAATAGATCATCACGTTCCGGCAAATAATGGCATGGAACTCATTAAACGAACCGTCCGTGACAAGATTGTGCTGGGCAAAGACGATATTGTCCGCAAGGCTCTTGTTGAAATAGGCATGCTGGGCATCCGCCGTGTAATAATAGGAAAATTCACGTTTCCCACCTGCCTGGAAATAATTTTTTGTATATGTCTGCATTTTATGAAGCGAAAAGGCGCCGCTTTCCGCCTGGCGCAGCACCCGTTCATTCATGTCGGTTGCATAAATTCTCGTTTTTTCGCGCAGCCCCTCTTCGTCCAAAAGAATGGCCATCGAGTAGGCTTCTTCACCAGAGGAGCAGCCTGCATGCCAGATCCGGATTTCCGGGTACTGCCTTAATTCCGGGACGACTTTTTCACGGAAGGCGGCAAAAAAGTCCGGATCCCGGAACATTTCTGTCACTTGAATGGACAAATCGTTTAGCAACACTTCAAGGAATTCGGGTTCATGGATCACCCTTTCGATCAGCGCACTGATGCTCGGGAGATTTTCGAGCCGCATCCGGTGCGTAACCCGCCTTTCAATGGAAGAACGGGCATACTGGCGGAAATCATAGCCTGATATCCGGTAAATGGCAAATAGCAGCATATCCATTTCAAGCTTCCTGATGTCATCATCCGTTAGTTGGTTTTTTTTCACGCTTTTTGCACTCCATCATCCTAAAGTTTGGGCTTATTGAATTGTGGAAGGAAGCATCCATTCCGGACAGGCGGCTAAGAAAGCAACGAAATTTTTCGGGCTTCCTTCACTAAAAAAGCATTCCTGCGGGAAGAAACCACGCTAAATTGCGGCCTCCCTTTACATAGAACAATCCTCGTGAGGAATCCCTTTATCCCCTACTTACAGCATGCTTTTTCACGTGCTTCCTTCCCTCAGCCTGCCATTATTCTTGCGGCAGCCATACCCGCATGACAGATAGCAGCTGGTCCATCTTCAGCGGCTTGCTGATATAATCTGTTGCGCCGGCATCCAGGCATTTTTGCCGGTCGCCTTTCATCGCTTTTGCTGTCAGGGCGATGATGGGCAAATCCGAAAAATTTTCGTTCGCCCGTATTTTTTGCATCGTTTCATAACCGTCCATGCCCGGCATCATAATATCCATGAGGACAATGTCGACCTCTTTGTGAAGGCCCAGCATATCCAGGCATTCGAAGCCGTTTTGCGACACAAGCACTTTCATGCCTTCTTTTGACAGCGCCTTTTTCAGTGCATAAATATTCCGGTTGTCATCGTCACAAATCAGCACGGTTTTATTCCGGAACGCCCGGCCGGCTGATTCTTCTTCGCCCAGCTGCTGATCCTCTTCATACAGCAATGCCGGCGCTGCTTCGCTTTCCGGCGCGGGCACTTCTTCCGTAGCGGCTATCCCGTTCGGCAGGCTTGGAATATACAAAATGAACGTGCTGCCTTTTCCGACGGTGCTGTCGAGACGGATCGTGCCGCCAAGCAAGCGGGCAAATTCGCGGCAAATGGACAAACCAAGTCCCGTGCCGCCGTATTTCCGGCCGGTTGCGCCGTCCCCTTGCTGGAAGGCTTCGAAAATGAGATCCTGTTTCTTTTCCGGAATGCCGATCCCCGTGTCTTGCACAGCCACTTCCAGCCAAAAATCTGCGCCTTCTGTTTTCACGTATTTTCCGGCTGTTTCTGCACCCACTTTGCGCATCCGGAACGTTACCGAACCATTTTCCGTAAATTTGACGGCATTTGAAAGCAGATTCTTCACGATTTGTTGGAAACGGCGCTGGTCGGTATAAATCAAATCCGGCAAATGATCATCTACATCAATCTTCAGTTCAAGCCCCTTTTGCTCTGCCAAATAAGCAAACTGGTTGCCGACATACACCGGCAATTCACGGGTATTCATCTCTTCAATAACCATTTCCATCTTGCCGGCTTCCACTTTGGACAAGTCAAGTATATCGTTAATTAAATTGAGCAGATCGCTACCGGATGAATGGATCACACGGGCAAATTCTTTCTGCTCTTCGGTCAGATTGCCCTCTTCCGATTCATCCGCAAGCATTTCGGAAAGAAGCAGAATGCTGTTGAGCGGCGTCCGCAGTTCATGCGACATATTCGCAAGAAATTCAGATTTATACTGCGAGCTCTGGATAAGCTGCTCTGCTTTTTCTTCCAGCTGCTGCTTTGTTTTTTCCAGTTCATGCGCTCTTTTTTCCGCTTCTTTCGTCCGTTCCTCAAGCTGTTCATTGATCATGCGCAATTCTTCAGACTGCGACTGCAATTCCTCCGATTGGGCCTGCAGCTCTTCCGATTGCGATTGCAATTCCTCCGATTGGGCCTGCAGCTCCTCCGTCATCATTTGCGATTCTTTCAGGAGCCGCTCGACCTCCATTCTGCTCAGGACACTGTTAATCGCCATCCCGAGTGTATGGTTAATTTGCTTAATGAGCTCAAGCTCAGCCGGCGTAAACTCCTCCAGGCTTGCCAGTTCCAAAACCGCCAGCACTTCTTCTTCATAAATAACAGGCGCGATCAAAATGCTGCGCGGTTTCGCTTCACCTAACCCGGTCGAAATGAGCGAATAATTTTCGGGAACATCGGTAATGACCCGGCTCTCTTTTTCCAGTGCACACTGGCCGGCCAGCCCCTCCCCGTATGAAAATGTTTCGCGGCCCGGATTTCCGCGGTCTTCCGCATAAGCGGCAATTTTAACAAACTCGGCTTTTGTTTTTTCTCCTCTTTTCAAGTAGAAGGCACCCATCGAGGCTGCCATAACAGGTACGGCTTTTTGAATAAACCGTTCCGCCAGCGTGTTGATATGGGTAATATTCTGGTACATCGTCGCCATTTCGGCAAGCGTCGTCTGCATCCAGTTTCTTTCCGATATTTGTTCGATATAATTTTTTTCTTTCTGGCTTGCCTGTTCAAGCGATGCGGCCATCCGGTTAAAAGCCGCGGCGATTTCTCCGATCTCATCCTCTGTCTTCACATCCACCCGCGGCAGTGACGTAAGGTCATCGTAATTGATATGCGCCATTACTTTTGAGATGTTGTTTAAGCTTTTCCCCGTTCCCGATACAATCCAGTAAGCAATAAACAGCATAACAGCAATCATCAGCCCGGAAGAAACGACAATCATCTGCAGCAAGTTTTTTTCCAGCTGGCTGGCATTTTTCATTGCTTTCGACATCAAGTTTTCCTGGAATTTTTTAAAATCGGTAATGTATGCCGTTAAATGGCTCCGCTTCGTTTGATAGTCGGAAATCACCCCGGACGGCACCGTTTTATTGTGCCGTGCATCATTGATAATCGTTTCTTCCGTTTCCGTATAGGAAGCAAATTCATTTTGGAGCTTTGCCAAAATATTCTTTGCCTGGCTATGGTTTAATATATTGTCTAGCTGGTTCAGCCTTGATTCGATTTTTGCACGGTTAGCCGTAATATTTTGAATGGCGGTTTCCGTGTCGCTTGCTTTTTCATCATTGATAATGGCTAAAAGTTCCCGGTCGGACTGCGAAAACAGCAGCTGGATCTCCGTTGCCATTTTTACTTTCATATAGCGGTCCTGCACGATTTCAGACATGTTTTTTTTCATATGGTTCATGGAAACGAGCATGACGACAGCCGTGACAAGCATAAAAGCGAGTATCACGCCGAACCCTGCATACTGTTTTTTCTTAAAGCCCATGCTTTCTTCCCCCTGTTTTTCCATCTGCCGGATATATCAACACTTCTCAAGCCAAGTGATGAAGCCATTGAAGCTTATACTCTATTCCCGATTTTCCAACATATTATACCACCAATTTGTGGCAAATTTGTTACAAAACGCTGTCCCCCGCAAAACCGGACGTTTTTCCCGGGACAAAAGCCTGTGGACGTTGCAAAGAAATGTCTGTGTGGTAAAATTTTTCTCGAAAGGCAGAAGTGTTGGCGCGGAAAAAGAAGCGACCGATCTGAAAAAGCTGGTTTATTCAAATTTTCCGATCGTTATCTTTCTTTGCTTTTTCAGTGTATAATGATAGCTAAGTGAAATATTAGATGCACTAAATAATGAAAGGGTGGGCACTTATGAATTGGAAAACTTTTATAGCCGGAATTGCAGTGGGCGCAGCCGCAGGGTATGCCGTAAATGAAACATTGCACCATACCGTTAACGTATCCGCAGAAACCGTTCTTGCAAAGGTCAAGAAAGCGTTTAAAGAAAACGGGCCGATTGACGGTTCCTGGATTCAAATGACAGCGGAAGATTATGAAAAATATCCGTTTAAAACGAGGGTTTATAAGGGCGGGGTTTCGCTTACAAAAGACGGGGAGAAGAAGCAGTACGAGTTTATTGCTGACTCCAAAACCGGCACCGTCCTCGATGTCTATCCGATTTAACGGAAAAGCAGATCTGTAAGGACCGGTTTTGTAAACCGGCTTGTGCCGGATGGCTGGAAAAGCAGCATCCTTTTAGGGCTGGCTTTTCATGCCGGCTCTATGCGCACGGGTTTCTTAATTTAAACCCGGCTCTGTTCCGGATATCCCGGTTTAGGGCTGGTTTTTCATGCCGGCTCTGTACCGGACAGTAAGCAGAATCGGTTTAAGGGCGGGGGTTCATGCCGCCCTTCTCAATACCGGCCAGTTTAGCAGGAAGCCGCAGGGGGTTATGGCCATGCAAGAAAAATATGTGCATAGATCGTTTTCCATACGCGGCAGTAAAAAACGGCGGACCTTTTGTTCACCGTTTTTTTGCTGCTTTATACGGGCGTTTTTTCACGCTCCACTTTTTCTGCCATATTCCCGTCCGTATCCCACTTCAGCGCCCGGTAGACAGCGTCGTGGTAAAATACAAACCAGGCATTGTCCCGGATCGCCTCTTCAATCCATTTCTGTTTTTGAAAAATGGAGGTCATAGGGTAATCATCATAAGCCATCACCCAAAGCGGGTTGCGGTGCGCATGCGTCGGCAAAAGATCTGCCATATGGATCCATTTTTCGCCGCCGGACTCCGCCATGACAATCGCATGCCCGTCACTGTGCCCGCCTGTATGTACCATCCGGACTTTGCCTTCAATAGTAACTTCTTCTTTAAACGTTTGTACCTGATGCTGGATCGCTTCCCAGTTTTCCTTCCAATACGTGCTTTTTGAACGGATATTCGGGTGGCGCATTTCGTCCCATTCCGTTTCAGATACATAGATGGCCGCATTTGGAAATGAAGGGACATATCCCTTTGTATCATCCGGCATGGTCAGGCCGCATGCATGGTCAAAATGCAAGTGCGTCATCAGGACAATGTCGATATTCTCACGTGTCAGCCCGAATGCGCTTAATGCGCGCTCAATCTGCGACTCCTCTGTGACGCCGTAATTCCGCTTCTGCTTGTCTGTCAGTTTTCCGTTCCCAATGCCGGACTCAATGAGGATGTTTTTCCCGTTCAGCTGAAAAAATATCGGGTCTGTCCGAAGTTCGATCTGGTTTTTTTCATTGTATGGATATTTCCGCGACCAAAGCGGTTTCGGGACAACGCCGAACATTGCCCCGCCGTCCAGATGCGTGACGCCGCCATCGAGCCAGTAAAGGGTCATTTCACCGACTGTTAAATGTTCCATTCTTTTCCCTCCTGTAATCGATTTCATTTAAAAGGATTCGCTGCCATTTCCCATTTTCCTGCCTGTGCCGCGACGAAAAAAGGCAATGCTCCCTGCTCGCTTTGCCCTTGTGGTTTTTCCCAGCCAGTTCCGTAATGCCAAAAACTGAAAATGCTGTTGCGTTTACCCCAGCCTGCTGCACGGTGCAAAAAACTGAAAATGCCATTGCGTTTTCCCAGCCTGTTCCTCGTGCAAAAAATTGAAAATAACGTTGCGTTTTTCCCTGCCGCGATGCAAAAAAAAGCGCCCGGCGCACTGCCATTATCCTTGCAGTGCGCCGGGCGCGTTGCGGTATTTTGCCTCACAGCGGTAAATGCGCTGCCCTTGTGCGGAAAACTTTTCTTCATATTCCGTCATGACATTGCCGGAAAAATCACTGCGATGCAAATCAAGGCTGATATTTTTTAACAGCAGGCCATATTCAGAAAAACTTTGCAGCGAGTATTCGAACAGGCCCTGGTTGTCGGTTTTTAAATGAATTTCCCCGCCGTCCGCCAAAATGTCTTCATAAAGCTGCAAAAAAGTGCGGTATGTGAGCCGCCGTTTTTCATGGCGATTTTTCGGCCACGGGTCGGAAAAATTCAAATAAATCCGTCCGACATCGCCTTTTGCAAAAAATTCCCGCAACCGTGCACCGTCTGCATTCAACAGTTTTACATTCGGGCTGTTCTTTTCAATCAGCTTATCGAGCGCAGACACGATCACGCTCGGCTGTTTTTCGATCCCGAGAAAATTGATTTCGGGATGCTGTTCCGCCATTTCGGAAATGAACCGGCCTTTCCCTGTTCCGATTTCAATATGGAGCGGGTTGCCGTTTCCAAACAGCGCTTGCCAATGGCCGCGCCATTTTTCCGGGTCCGGTACGACGAATTGCGGGTACTTCTTTAATTTTTCTTCCGCCCACGGCTTATTCCGTAATCTCATAAAAACACCCCAACTTATATTTTTTGGCAAAAGCCAGGCCTGCCTGCATAAAAAAAGAGGCAGGTTAAACAATAGAGTATGTATGGAGGCACCGGCGCAAGACCTTCATGCACATGTCAACAGCTGCATATCTCAAGTGAAGGATGTGTTCCACTTGGCACTCAGCCATCGCGACCAGTTAACCTTATTGATGGATATTTTGTACGATCATCAAACAGAATGCTGCGGATCTGTTTCAGAATGTGAACAATTGGAAAGGCTGGTCAAATCATTGCTCGTCAATCCGGCTGTCGCAAATGATATGAAACAAACGCTGACAGATGTTTACAGCTACAGCCAGGCGGGAAAATATGCACAGCATTTGGACGACCATATTGAAGCCCACCAAAACAAGCTTGAGGAATGGGTTGACCAGCTGAACACCTATTTTTAAAGAATGAGGAGCGGCAAAAAGAAGAGAAACCATCACCCGGTTTCTCTTCTTTTTCATTCGAAACCGGAAACACCAGGCACTCTTTTTTCGAAAGCAATAAGCCCGCAGCCAGCGTTCTCTAAAGCCCCTGTAAAAGCAGTCCCGGGCAAACGCGGATGAGCCTTCTCTTATTTTTTCACGCCGCCATGCACACTCTGCAAAAAATCAAGCCAGTGCTGCATTTCTTCGTACCGGCCTTTTTCTTTATGCCAGCAAATCATTACGATCGCCTGGTAAATGGTGTGCCATTTCATCCGGAGCGCCAGGCTTTCGGTCATTTCCGTGCCGTATTGGCGCAGCCACCTTCCCCAATTTTCGGGCGGAATGTAGGCGTACAGAAGCATGCCGATGTCCATTGCCGGATCGCCGATCAGCGGGCCGTCCCAATCGATCAGAAACAATTCATTTTCGTTTGATAAAAGCCAGTTATTATGATTGATATCGCCATGGCAGACGACACAATCTCCGTATGCAACGTTCGGCTGTTCGCGTTTGAGAAATTCAAGGGCATCCAAAACACCCGGTGTATCGGGCCATTCCCCTTTTGCGCCGGATTTGAGATCATGCAGCATGCTTTCAGGCTCCATCGATTCCAGCCCGAGCCTTTGCAGCATCGTTAAAAGCGGTTTTGAGTCGTGAATTTTTTTCAGCATCCTAGCAACGCGTTCTTCTTCCATTTCGTAAGGCTTTAGTTCCCTGCCCTCCACCCACTGCTGGGCAGTGATGGTGTCGCCGTTTTCAAGCCTTTTCGTCCAGACAAGCTTCGGGACAATGCCTTCAGCGGATAACACGGCCAGAAACGGCGATGAATTCCGTTTTAAAAAGAGGGATTGTTCCTGGTATTTGGCATAGAAGGCTTCTCCTGTCGCCCCCCCTGCCGGCATGATCTCCCAGCCTTTTCCTAATATATCTTCCAACATGTTCACCTTCAAATTCAGTAAGTCAACCTCACATCGATGAAAAAACAGCGATATAAAATGGACGAAACTTTGCGTCCCTGTTATAAAGCCGGGAAAAGCAGGATTTGTAAAAAAGTAAAAAATGCCATTCCATTTTACACAAAATATTGGCGCAGATTTTTCATGTTTGTTGAAAAATCCTCAGCTGCCGGTTTTTTCACGGCAAACGGAGACAAAAACAAAAAAAGACAGCTATTGGCAAGTATCATTCACAATAGCCACCTTTCAGTAAATTTTATCGCTTTTTGACTTTTTTCGTCAAGCGCAATTTTGGTTTGGCACGGGCCCGGGTTTCCCGAAAGTGTTGAAATGCCGGTAAGGCGGCTTTTTTGTATGCCAAAAATTTTCCAATGCTGCAGATAAAATTTTTACAAGGGACAACCCGCTTTATTCCCCGCCCCCGCCACGGGCAGCCCCGCTGTTTCCGGAACTTGTATTTGTAGCCAGGCATTCGTTAAGCAGCACTTGCGCCGCCTTCAGCTGCATATATTTAAACGGCGAGCGCAAATTCCGCTGATGCCGGAACCATTCGGCATGCGGGCGTTTGTCAAGAATATGGAGGCCGTCCGGCGCATCCGGCCATTGGATAAACCCGTTCCGGCAAATGAGCGCCCTTTCGACCGGAAACGTGATATCATGCCGTTTCAGGATGCTGCGCACGATTTTTTCCGTCCGCGCGAGGGCAATGGCCGGATTTAAAATCTTTTCTTCGTTCCTGGCTGTCCGCTTCTTCCAGAAACGGCCGTTCGACCCGAAAAAGACGGCATCTTTTTCTTTTTCCACAAAGGCAATACACCACACTGCCATTGGCGAAATCAAAAGATGTTCCATTTCCAAGACGGCTTTTTTGAAGGAAAGAACCGGCCGGTACATCAATAAAAATGTATCCGGAAATCTTTGCAAAAAGTATTTTAAATCCGGGTCAAAATAAAGGACAGCCGGGATTTCGGACTGTTGCAGCAAAGTGGAACTGGCCCATTTCAGCTGGAAACGGAACAGCTGGTCGAGAAATAATTTTTTTAACTGGTCTTCCGTCTCCGGCAAAAAGGCAAGCTGCGGGGCAAAATCCAATTCCCCGGGAGGCGCGGGGGAAACCGGCGCGGCCTGCTCCTCTGTTTCGGCCGTATCTTTTCTTTTTAGCCAGTGTTTCATGCGGGAAAGGACCTGGCGCGATTCTTCCGGCGCAGGCGCTTCCTCTTCTTCCTCCGGCCCGTTTTCCCAGTTTTCCCGGAATTTTTCCCACTGTTGTTTTTTCAGCCGGATAAACTGGTTGGTGTAACGGATTAAGTCTGTTTCATAACGTGATACAAAGTCTTGCATTTTTAATAACTGTCCCATTTTCCTTTTCCCTTACTTCAAATTCTGTGCATCAGCCAGCCTGAAAGACTGCACGATTTCGTATTTTGGCGTTTTATGGAGATTCGTCCGGTAGAGCACGATCCGGTCTGCCGAAAAAGGCACCGGTTCAGGCAAATACCTGTCCAGCATGCCGGCAGCAAAAGGCCTGTCGCCGCCCCATTTCCGCGCCAGCGTAATATGCGGGTGAAACGGTCTTCGATCAAGTGAAAATCCTGCTTCAAGGCAACAGCCGGCCACCATTCTTTCGAGATCAAAAAGCGGCTGCGATTCCTGTATGCCTGCCCAGAGCACGCGCGGTTGTTCTTTTTTTCCAAAAGTGCCGAAGTGGTCGAACACAAGCGGCAGCACGCGGAATGTGCTGATTTTATCTGCAATCAGCCGGTTCGCTTTTTCCAATTGCGCCTCTTCTGCCGCTCCCAAAAAAGCAAGGGTAATATGGGCATCATCGCGGTGCACCCATCGCTGGAACGGCAGGCTGCTTTTCATGCCGGCAGTTGCCTGCTGCAATTTTTGTTTGAGCGCTTCCGGCAGCATGACGGCATAAAAATAATGGTTTGCCATCGCTTTTTTCACCCCTGTCCATCATGGTTTTGTGTTTATTTTAACAAAAACCGCCCTGCTGGTATACTGTGCAAAACTTGGTTTCTGCCATTTTCCATGTTTTTATTTTTCAAAATCGGGTATATAAATATGTTAAGGGGGGGAGCTGGAGTGAAGATTGGCGACCATGTCATGTACAAAGGAGAGAATTGTGAAATCGTATTTATTTACAAAAGCGGGTATTGTGAACTGAAAAAGCCGTTTCTTCATCAGATTGTGCTTGCCCGCATGTCGGAGCTTGAACCGGCAGGAGAAGAAGAGGCCAGGCTCCAAAAATAGCAGGGGCTTCCTTTAACCGTTTCTCCGGCTAAAGGAATGCCCCTTCTTTTAGTTTGGCGCCCCCGGAACCGCTTGAGCCGAAAGGGCATGAATCTCCCTATCAAAAGCATGCTGCAGTTTTAACGTTACCGTGCCCGGTGTTCCGCCTGCAACGGGTTTACCGTCAATGTCCACAACCGGCATCACTTCGGATGTCGTGCTTGTAATCAGGACTTCATCCGCCGTGCACAAATCCTCTACCGTAAATGGCTCTTCCCGAAAAGGAATGCCTTCTTTCCCGCAAATGCCAAAGACCACTTGTCTTGTAATTCCGTTTAAAATGAGGTTCGTTGCCGGGTGTGTCAATAGCACGCCGTCTTTCACAATAAATACATTCGACGATGAACCTTCTGTCACTGTTTCGCCGCGGTGCTGGATTGCCTCATAAGCGCCATTTTCCGCAGCTTTTTGTTTGGCGAGCACATTGCCGAGCAGGTTCAGGCTTTTGATGTCGCAGCGCAGCCAGCGGATGTCTTCCGCAAGCACCGCTTTTACGCCTTTTCTCATTTTTTCCAGCGGCCGTTCCATTTCACTCGTGTATGCAACAAACGTCGTTTCGCTTGTTTCCGGAAAATGGTGTTTCCGTTTTGCGACGCCGCGCGTAAATTGCAAATAGACAATCCCTGTATGGAGCTGGTTTGCCGCAACCAGTGCTTCCAATTGCGCCGTCAGCTGCTTCATTGTATACGGAATGTGGAGCGAAAGTTTTTCCGCGCTTGAATAGAGCCGTTTTAAATGCATTTCGCTTGTAAACAGCCTGCCCCCGTATACGCGGACCACTTCGTAAATGCCATCCCCGAACTGATAACCGCGGTCTTCAATATCAACACTTGCTTCTCCCCTGTCGACCAGGGTGCCGTTTAAAACCAGTTTCTCCATGATGCAACCCCTTTGCCTTTCTTCATTTTATTGCGGCTTTCCCGCCCATTTCTGTGCTTGCTTGCATCCCGCCGGCATTGACGCTCACAGCTGAAGTCACGCGTGCTTCCCGCCCAGTTCATAAATGGACTGTGCATAAATCGCCGTTGCTTTGAGCAAATCTTCCACATACATGTACTCATCTTTTTGGTGCATGACATCTTCGCGTCCCGGGAAAAGCGCCCCAAATGCCACACCTTTTTTAAGGGTACGTGCATATGTACCACCGCCGATTGCCAATAGCTTCGCTTCCTCTCCGGTCTGCTCCTCGTACACTTTCGCAAGCGTCGTAATCAGCGGGTCATTTTTGTCAACATAATGCGGTTTCTGATCGGAAAAATGATCGAAACGCAAGCCGTCTTTTTTTAATTTCGACACAATTTTTGTTTTTCCTGCTTCAAGATCGAAAGTAACGGGATAACGCATATTTAATCCTATGCGGCCGCCTTTTTCCTGATGATAGGACATGATCCCGATATTGATCGTCAATTCCCCGGAAACTTCATCTTTGTACCCGATGCCGAAATATTCACCGCGTGAACGGCCGAAGAACTGGTTGAGCGTTTTGATGAATTTTGCCCCGGCACGGTCAAGCGCCACACTGTTTAAAAATTTTGCCAGATAAAGCCCCGCGTTTTTTCCGTTTTCCGGTTCCGCGCCATGGGCCGAAACGCCTTCCAGCTTTAAAATCAAAACGCCGCCGTCCACGAAATCCTGCCCGGCAAGCCCAGTTTCCTTCTGATAATCCTGGAATTTTTGCAAAAGTTCCGTCTGCTCGCCGTGCGCGACAAGGCGTGCCTCCGCATAGTCCGGCACCATATTGTAGCGGCGCCCCGATTCAAAAGAAAGCAGTTCCGCCTGCTGCGGGTCTTCCGTTTTTTCCGGATCCTGGATAATGTCAAAATCGGCAATCCCTTTTTCCGCATAAATGATCGGGAAGTCGGCATCCGGCGAAAACCCGATGGCCGGCATTTCCTCGTTTGCAAAATAGGCGTCCATGCATCTCCAGTTGCTTTCTTCATCTGTCCCGACAATGAGGCGCACCCTTTTTTCAAGTGGCACCCCGAGTTCTTTTACAATTTTCATGCCGTAATAAGCCGCCATTGTCGGGCCTTTGTCGTCGCTTGAGCCGCGCGCATAAATTTTCCCGTCTTTGACTGTGCCGCTGTACGGGTCAACTGTCCAGCCGTCCCCCTCCGGCACTACATCGACATGCCCGAGGATCCCGAGAATGTCTTCTCCTTCCCCCATTTCAAGGTGGCCGGCGAGATTTTGCACATTTTTCGTTTTGAACCCGTCTTTTTCACCGAGATCGAGCATATATTGGAGCGCCTCCCTGACGCCTTGCCCGAGTGGTGCTTCTTCCGTTGCATTCGCTTCATCGAGAACGCTCCTGATCTGCAAAATCCCTTTCAGATCGCGGATCAAATCCTCTTTCCTTTTTAATACTTCTTCCATCCAGTGGATATCGGCCATTTTTGTCGCTCCTTTATGTTGTCATTCGTTCTTTATTTTACTTCTTTTTCCATTGATTACAAAATGAATTGATATCTTTTGCGGGCGGGGGATGAAAGACAAAACTTTGGCCGGCAAACGGCATTTTGTCCTTCATCGGAGGGATGAAGGACAGAACGTGGTGCCGGAATCGTCGAAATGTCCTTCATTGGCGTGGTGAAGGACAAATCACGAACCGGAAATCAAAATATTGTCCTTCATAACCGCGATGAAAGACAAAACGTGGTGCCTGGACTGCCGAAACGTCCTTCATTGGCGTGGTAAAATCAAAATACCAGCCAATCCGACCTGTCCGATTGGAACGGGCGCCCAAATAGACAAAATTGCCAGTCACTACACACCAATTGTTCCATTAGCACGCCTAATCAGAAAAGCAAACAGCAAAATGTCTTTCATCGGGCTGGCAAAGGCCATACCTTTAGCGGGATTACAGCAACCCAGGGAAAAGGGTGGTGAAAAAAACGCTATCATTAGTGGTTATAAACTTAGCAGGCACAACATATGGTGTAAACAAGAGCTGATATATTTGTCAATTCAGGCAAAAAGATGTACAATATAATTGACTGACATCTTAGAAAAAATTTTAGAAAAAGGAGTTGTCCGAACGGCACGCATATTCCTGTAAGCTAAACACATGTTGTAAAGCTGTTTGTCGTCTTTGTCTTTGGAAAAAAGATGAGGGAGTGGTATTTTGAAACCATCAACAGACCGTATGCTTACTCGTATTAAGTCGATTTATGTGTTTATTAAAGAGAAAGGGACTGTGACAACCCAGGAACTGGTAGATGAGTTCGGCATCACTCCTCGCACCATTCAAAGAGATTTGAATGTGCTGGCATACAACGACTTGGTCAAAAGCACACACAGGGGGATTTGGACAACAACCAGCAAAAAAGTTAAGATGTCATCTTAGAGAAAGAAACAAATTGTTTTTTTGGAAAGCGGCAGCGGAGACATGCAGTGCCGCTTTTGGCATGTTTAAGAGCCTTTTATCCCCGCCATTTTCTTTTACCACAACGCCATCTCACAAGTTAAATGCGCCTCACCCTTATATCCGTTTTGCCTTCCCTGCACCAACTTTTTACCCAAATATGAAATCCTGCCTCCATCTATTAAACCCTGACACCGGGCACCTATCCGCTAAAGTGGGATTCAGCTTTTACTCCCGCTTGAAAACCCGCCTCCACGCATTGAACCCTGACACCGGAAACCTATCCGCTAAAGAGGGGGCAGCTTTTTACGCCCGTTTGTAGCCCACGGCTAAACGGTTGAACAACCGAAAACGGCAGGAAGTCCAGCTTTTTACCGCAGCTTGCAATCCCGCTGTCACGATAAAACAACCAGATACACAACTTTATCCCGCGTCTTGCCCGCAAGCCAGCTTCCTGCCGCACACACCCCGTTTCCTTACCGCATATGCAACCTGGCCTTCACGCGTTGAATCCTTACGCCGAACAGCTTGTCCGCAAGTTTCGATTTCAGGCCAAGGTAGGCATAAACAACCGCACCGGCCGCGGCGCAAATCGTGACAATCAGCAATGCCTGCCACCTTGAAGAAGGCGAAAGCACAAGCGTGAGCCCTTTATATACGGCACCGGTCACCGCCAGCATGACGGCATTAAAAATCAGAATCAAGATCGTGCGCCGGATCACTGTCCGATACGGATAGGCTGCGAAAAGTTTGATCACAATAAAGCTGATCAGAATCGACGCTGTATAACCGATTGCCGTGGCGTAGACTGCGCCGAGAATCCCAAACATTTTGATCAGCGGGATATTCAGGCTTAATTTTAACAAAAGCCCGACGAGCAAGCTTAAAATCGTCCAGCGCTGCTCATTGATCCCCTGCATGATCGCCGCCGTCACGGAATAAAGCGAGAACAAAATAGCAACCGGCGCATAATGCATCAGCACGCTGACCGAGACGGCGTTATCCGTATTATAAAAAATCGCAAAAATAGGCTTGGCCAAAAGCGACATCCCAAGCGCAGCCGGCACCGTAATAAAAAGCAGCACCTGCAATGTCTGGTCAACAGATCGGACGAGCATATCGCGCTCCCTTTTTGCGAAAGCTTCCGTAATCATCGGAACAAGCGTCATGGAAAAGGCGGTCGCAAGGGAGACCGGAATGATGACAAGCTTGTGCGACTGGAAATTCAACATCCCGAGCTGCGTCTGCCACATTTTCCCGAGCCCGACCGCTTCCATACCGCGCTTCACTGTCAGCTGGTCAACCATTTGGTAAAGCGAATTGGCGATCCCGACAAATACAAACGGCAAAGCAGAAAGGATGATTTCTTTATACAGCGTGGGGATCGAAACATGCATTGTGCCTTTGTCCTGTTCAAGCAGCCGGTCAAGATGCGGTTTTCGTTTGAACCAGTACCAAATGAGCACAAACAGGCTCGCCATCCCGCCGACAAAAGCCGCAAATGTTGCCGCACTGATGGCGGACACGATGCTGCCGTGAAGGATATGCAAAATCACGTAAGCACCGATCAGCATAAATAAAATCCGGACAACCTGCTCCACAACCTGGGAAACAGCAGAAGGCCCCATTGACTGGTGCCCCTGGAAAAAACCGCGAATCAGGCTCATCACCGGAATAATGATCAGCGCAAAACTGACCGCCCGGATCACCACCGTCACATCGGCTTTTGAGAAAACCTGCGCTTCCTGCTTGCCGGCCATCGCCAAATCCGTAAAATACGGGGCAAAAACATACATCACAAGAAAGCCGGCAATACCGGTCACAATCATTAAATACATGCTCGACCTGAACAGCTTCCGGCTGACCGCATATTCTTCCAGCGCATTGTATTTTGCCACATATTTTGCGACAGCAAGCGGGACGCCTGCCGTGGAAATGCTGATAAAAATATTGTAAGGGACATATCCGAACTGATAGAGTGCCTCCGGTCCCGATCCGCCGATAATCGCATCAAACGGAATCACATAGAATACCCCGAGAATTTTCGAAATGATCGTCCCAAGTGTTAAAATAAACGTGCCGCGCAATAATTTTGAAGACATAAAATCCCTTCCCGCCCGAAATGATCTTCCGGCCGCCCCTGATGCGGACGGGCCTTTTTTCACACACTATAATGTAGTGTACCGCGAACATACCCGCTTGACAATTTTTTTATGAAGAATTTTTTTCGCGGACAGGCGGCGGGATGGATGGCAATTGGGGCTGCAGCTGCCATGGATCATATTTTACAATCGTGTGGACGAAAAAAATCCGGGCCAGGCAACCCCGCTTTATTTATGGTATAAAATCATCGCCGAAAAACAGTAAATCTGGTCGTCGTCCTCCGGCTCCACCATGGCGGCAATATTATATTTGACATCAATGAGCTGGTCTTCGCTGATTTTTTCCAAAAACGTATTCATGCTCTCCTCAAGGTCTTTCTCATGTTCACAATCAAAAAGTTTAACCTGTACCATTGTGGCCCCTCCCTGTTTTATTTATTTCTATTATCTCCAATTTCAGAACATTTTAATCAGGCGCTTCGATTTTTAAAATCCAATTGGCATAAGTATAAAATACCGGGAAAAGGAAGCAATAGGCAACCAGTGAATGGAGATTGTCCCACCCTTCCAAGTAATGAAATACCCCGAACCGAACGGAAATGGATTCCATCAATAATGTGAATCCAATCCAGACAAGCAAATAAAACAGCACGATGCGCACAGAGCGAAGCCGCGCCCGGAATAAACTCTGTACCGTAATAAACAAATAGCCGTACAAAGTAAAAACCGGAATATAAATAATAAAGTCGAATAGTTCGATATCTTTGGAATCAAATGTATAGTATAAGTTTAAAGGATGCATCCAGCTAAGCACTTCATCCGCAAAGCAGGCCATTGCTGTAAAAAACAGCCCGGTCGCAAGCCCTGCTTTCCATGAAACGGCTTTTGGAAGAAGATACAGTGCCAGCATCAAACCTGCCAAAGCAACAAGGGTAAAGATTTCATTCTCGTCAAATTTTTTCGGAAGCATGCCGGCGCACCTCCTTTTTCCTGTCCAACCATCTATAGAGCGCATCGCCCACGTGTACCACCGCAAGATCAGTAAAGAAGAAAGCAAAGGCATACCGCCATGACCATTCGTAGGTATACAGAATTTGTAAAAAATCGAGGATGGCGACATAACCCGTAAAAACAAGGAAAAAACATACAGCGGCCAGGGTTTTCCGGCCGGACGTCCGTGATATGTGAAATACGTGCAAATACAGCAAAAACAAAAGGGGCACCTGAAACAGAACAAGCAACCTGGAAATATAGAACATCGGTGTATGGTGATCATGAACAAAGTGCAGGTTCATTTCCAATATCCTTAAAAAATTGATTGTCCAGTAATATAACCATAAGTAAAGCAGCAATGATTTCATTTTTTCTGCCTGAAACAGCGCGCGGGATAAATATGCCAGTCCCGCCCCTGCCAAAAGTGAAAATAAAAGAACCATCTTTTTTCCCCTTTTTTGTGGTTGATAGTCCTAGTTTGCTATTTCACAAACAAATTATGAATTTCACGCATAAAAAATGGGGCTTACGGCCATTTCACCGTAAAGCCCCGCTTTCCGGAAATCCATTAGTTTGCCACAATGTTGACAAGTTTGCCCGGCACGGCAATGATCTTGCGAATCGTTTTTCCTTCCGTAAACTCTTTGATTTTTTCATCCGCAAGCGCGAGTTTTTCCATGTCATCGCGGCTCATGTTGCGGTCGATCTTCACTTTGTTACGGACTTTGCCGTTCACCTGGAGGACAATTTCCACTTCATTGTCGACGAGTTTTGAAGCATCAAAAGAAGGCCATGCTTCATATGTGATCGTGCCGCTGTGGCCGAGTTTTTCCCACAGTTCTTCGGCAATATGCGGGCAAAACGGCGACAGCAGCTTGACGAAGCCTTCCACATACGTTTTCGGTATGACTTCCGCTTTATAGGCATCGTTGATAAACACCATTAATTGCGAAATGGCCGTGTTAAAATGAAGGGCATCGATATCTTCCGTCACTTTTTTGACCGTCAGATGATACGTTTTTTCAAGTGCCGGATTGGCCTTGTCCTGGATTTTTTCTGACAGGCTGCCGTCTTCATTCACAAACAGGCGCCAGATCCTGTCAAGGAAGCGGCGGGAACCGTCAAGGCCGTTTGTCGACCATGGAATCGAAGCATCCAAAGGGCCCATGAACATTTCGTACAGCCTGAGCGTATCTGCCCCGTGCGACTCAAGAATGTCATCCGGATTGACGACATTGCCGCGCGATTTGCTCATCTTTTCATGGTTCTCGCCAAGGATCATGCCCTGGTTGAACAATCTTTGGAATGGCTCTTTCGTCGGCACAACGCCGATATCGTACAAAAATTTATGCCAGAAGCGGGCATACAGCAAGTGAAGCACCGCATGCTCAGCCCCGCCGATGTAAAGGTCAACCGGCAGCCATTTTTTCAGTTTTTCCGGATCGGCAATCGCTTTGCGGTTTTTCGGATCGATGAAACGGAGGAAGTACCAGCAGCTTCCTGCCCATTGCGGCATCGTGTTTGTTTCGCGCCGGCCTTTTTTCCCTGTTTCCGGATCCACAACATTGACCCATTCTTCAACATTTGCAAGCGGTGATTCGCCTGTTCCGCTCGGTTTGATTTCCCTCATTTTCGGAAGTATGAGCGGCAGCTCTTCTTCCGGCACGGCAGTTATGGTCCCGTCTTCCCAGTGGATGACCGGGATCGGCTCGCCCCAGTAACGCTGGCGGCTGAACAGCCAGTCACGCAGGCGGTATGTCACTTTTTTCTGCCCAATCCCTTTTTCTTCAAGCCATTCGATCATGCGTTTAATGGCTGCCTGCTTGCCCAGCCCGTTTAAAAACCCGGAATGGACGTGTTCGCCGTCGCCGGTATAGGCTTCTTTTTCAACATTGCCGCCTGCGACGACTTCTTTTATCGGCAAATTGAATTTGCGGGCAAATTCATAGTCGCGTTCGTCATGGGCCGGCACCGCCATGATTGCGCCTGTCCCGTAGCTCATTAATACATAATCGGCAATCCAGATTGGCATTTTTTCGCCGTTGGCAGGGTTCACGGCATACGCCCCTGTAAATACGCCGGTTTTTTCTTTCGCAAGGTCGGTCCGTTCGAGGTCGCTTTTTGACTGCACCTGGGCAATGTAAGCCTGGACCGCTTCGGCCTGCTCTTTCGTTTTAATTTTATCCACAAGCGGGTGTTCCGGCGCAAGCACGGCGTAGGTCGCCCCGAACAGCGTATCCGGGCGGGTCGTGAAGACGGTGAACGTTTCATTTGTGCCTTCAACCTGGAATGTCACTTCCGCCCCTTCCGAACGGCCGATCCAGTTGCGCTGCATATCCTTAATGCTTTCCGGCCAGTCCAGTTCCTCGAGGTCTTCAAGAAGGCGGTCCGCGTAGGCGGTAATTTTCAGCATCCACTGGCGCATCGGTTTGCGGATGACCGGATGCCCGCCGCGTTCGCTCTTGCCGTCAATGACTTCTTCGTTTGCAAGCACGGTTCCGAGCGCAGGGCACCAGTTGACCGGCACTTCATCAATATAAGCAAGCCCGTTTTTCCACAGCTGCAGAAAAATCCACTGCGTCCATTTATAATATTCCGGATCAGATGTGTTGATTTCCCTGTCCCAATCATAGGAAAACCCGAGCGCTTTGATCTGGCGGCGGAATGTATGGATATTTTGAATCGTGAAAACAGCCGGATCATTGCCGGTATCAATCGCATACTGCTCAGCCGGAAGCCCGAATGCATCCCAGCCCATCGGATGGAGCACATTATACCCTTGCATCCGTTTCGCCCGCGAGATGATGTCGGTCGCCGTATATCCTTCCGGGTGCCCGACGTGGAGGCCCGCCCCCGACGGGTACGGAAACATATCCAGGCAGTAAAATTTTGGTTTATTTTCGTCTTCACCGGCACGGAACGTTTGATGTTCTTCCCAGTAATGCTGCCATTTCTTTTCGATTTTCCGGTGGTCAAAACTCATGACAGACTCCTCCTTTTTTATGTATCGACATTGACAACAAAGCAACACAAAAAACCTCCCATCCCACGAAAAAGGGACGAGAGGGTTCTCCCGCGGTACCACCCAAATTAGTGCAAGCACTCACTTTAAGTCCTTAACGCGGAATACGGCAAATACTAAAACGGGTTCATATTTGCAACTCAAAGGCGAGTTCACGGGGTTCCCTGATTGGCTTGCACCTCCCGCCAATTCTCTTGTTTCAGTGCCGCCGTTACTGCTCCTTGTCAACGTTCTTCTATCGTTTATTCAATTTATAACCTATTTTACAGAAATTCATTCCCGGTTTCAACATTATTTTCCTGCCACCTCAGAATGCGGTTTTTTTGCGAGCGGGCGGTCATACAACAAGGCCAGTAAAAGGGAAACGGCGAGAAAGAAAATGAGCAATCCGAACAATGCCTTCATGCCGAATGCATCTGCGACAAACCCGCCTACAACAGGGCCAATCATTCTGCCGCATGTTGCGACACTGTTAATGATGCCCTGGTAAAACCCTTCCCGCCCTTTCGGCGAAAGCGTATTGGCAACTGCGGGCACAGCCGGCCAGACAAGCATTTCCCCGACCGTTAAAATGCCCATTGCCACTGCAAAACCGGGAAAATGCCCGGCAAAGGCAACGACAGCGAATGACAGCATAAAAATGGCCGTCCCAGCAACAATTTGCTGTTTGACTTCCGGCAAGAACCGCTTTAAAAACGGCAAAAGGAGCGGCTGGCCGAGCACGATGATCGCGCCGTTCAATGTCCAAAGAAAGCTGTACTTGTTCAGCGATATATGAAGCGTCTGCGTATAAGTGGAAATCGTAGCCGTCCATTGCGTGTACGCCGTCCATGCCAGGAAATAAGCAAAGCATAATATGATGAGGGATGCCACTTGCGCCCTTCCTGCACTTTTGGCAGAAACAGCGGCTGCTCCCGCATACCCAGCATGTTTTTCGGCAATATTCCGGTAGCCGAAGATGGCAATCGCCATAAAAACGAGAAAAAGTGCAAGATTCGCTGCAAAAATAAGGTCAATGGAATAAGAGGCAATCACACCTCCCAGCGCGGCACCGAGTGCAACCCCGATGTTGTTGGCGACATAGATGGCATTGAACGCTTTTCTCCCTCCGCCTTTCCAAGCCGCGCCCGCCATTGCAAGGATCGCCGGGCCGATCATGCCGGAACCGAGCCCGATTGCGCCGAGGAAAAATACATAATCCGGCCAAGCGTGGTTCCATGTCAAGCCGGCAAGCGCAACGGCGGAAATCAGGCCGCCAAGCAGCACGGAACGATAACCCCCGATTTTATCATGCAAATAGCCGCCCAAAAGACTGCCGATGACGCTTGTAAAATGATTCAGCATGAGCACGAGCCCGGCGATAAACAGCGATTTGCCGAGATGATCGTGAATATAGATTGAATTTAACGGCCACAAAAAAGAAGCGCCAGTCATATTGACTGCCATGCCAATGACGAGCAGCCACACAGTTTTTGGCAAAAAGAATGCCCCCCTGCTAATGAATCGGTCAAAGGAAATTGTAGGGGTTTTTCCCGGCAGTTACAAGCATTCTTGCAAAATATAAATATTATGGCAATTCCCGCCCTCTGTTTGCGCCGCCATTTGCATGGAAAGCGGGATAAGGCCCGTGCCTTATCCCGCTTTCATGAATCCGGCCGGCTTTACTTGCTGTTTTTCCCAAGTTGCCGTGCTGAAACCGTTCCCATATTCCCGTTGTTCACGCCAGATTTTTCGCAGGAGTATCTTGCCTGGCTTTTCTGTTTTGCTTATCGGCAATTTTGCTCTCGCAAGCTTCGTTTTTGCCGGCAATTACATGGTCGGTTCATGTTCCTGCAAAATCATCTCGTTTTGCAGCTGCTGAATCACAAGGCGCATACGGTGGAGGCGCTCGCGCTGCTGGGAATTGGCACTGATCGCCAGTTTGCAAAGCTCGTTATAAGCGTCTTCCAGCTCTGTTAACGGCTCCGAAAAATCATAATAGCCGTAGTTTTCCTGGCGGTTGCCTTCCGCAAATTGCTCACGTGCCGATTGAACGGCTTGCTCGCAGCGGTTGATACAATTTTCGACTGCTTCCCGTGTGGCCATCACGATTCCCCCTTTATGCTTTGAAGCGTACAAGCTTCATTTGTATGATGCCCCGTGCAGAAAAATTGTTTCCCCTGCGCATTGGGAGTTTCTTCCGGACAGCAATTCCGAATCCGCCCACCTTTGCACCTGCATCCGTTCATGGTAAAATGCAAAAGAGCGCGCTGCAGAAAGACGGTTTATTACCATTTTGGCGCGCGAGCCTGCATGTCTGAAGAATAAGAACGATTTTGCCGTTTTCATTCCGGCATTCCTGTTAGAATGGAAATTTGATGTAAAACATGATTTTTAACGTGTCACTTATGCCTTTTTACGGTAAAAAAGAAACAGGCGTTCAACTTCCGCCTGTAGACCAATCAAAAAATGGAGATGTTGCAAAGATGAATATGCTTCCTGTTCTTCCATTTGCCCATTCACTGTTGGAAAAAGCCGTGAAAGAAGGCAGTTTTGCCATTGATGCCACGGCCGGGAACGGGCATGATACCGTTTTTCTCGCCAAACGGGTTGGAAAAAGCGGAAAAGTGTTTGCTTTTGATATCCAGCCGGAAGCGGTAAAACGGACAAAGGAACGCCTGGAGAAAGAAGGCCTCGTTACGCGCGCCGAACTTTTCTGCACCGGCCATGAACATGCCGGCGAGTGCATCCCGGCATCGCTGCACGGCAAAATCAGCGGAGCGGTGTTCAATCTTGGCTACTTGCCGGGCAGCGACAAAACGGTCATTACCCGGCCGGAGTCAACAATTGCCGCACTCGGGCAGATTTTCCCCATGCTTGAAACCGGCGGGATCATCGCAGTTGTGGTTTACCACGGGCATGAAGGCGGCGCATATGAACGTGACCGGCTCCTCGATTATGTAAAACAGCTCGACCAGAAAAAGGCGCATGTGCTCCGGTATGAATTCCTTAACCAGGCAAACCATCCGCCTTTCCTCATTGCCGCCCAAAAACGGTAACAAAGCGGACGGGTACGAATCCCTTTTTTCAATCGCGTATAAACACGGCCGGCTCCTGGTTAGCAAAAAGCCCGGACGAAAAAAATGCATGTGCTCCGGTATGAATTCTGTAACCAGGCAAACCATCCGCCCTTTCCCGTTTCCATCCGCCGGCTTATTTTACAATTGTTTTTGCCAGGCTGGCCGGGATCATGTTTTTGATGGCGCGGTACATTTTTCCGTTAACATAAAAGAATAAACTGATCGAGCCGGCAAATTTGATCATTTTCCGCGACAATTTCTGAACGCTCCGCTGCTTCCTCACCTTTTCATCTGACAAATAAACAGCCAAAAGCCCCCGGTTAATCAGCTTATGGAATTTTTCATTCGGAAGCCGGGCCGTATGTTTATCCGCCTCCTGCAAGAAATGCTTCAGCCGCTTAAACAGCTCTTCTTCTCCCGGGTAATAAAAACAAAAATTCAAATCCCCGCCTTTTTTGTCTTCGTCCTGGTCGATAAAATAATCCAGCAAAATATGCAGCCCCTGAATATAAGGAAAATACCCGTCACGGATAATTTTCGCATATTCAGGGCGGAAATCATCCCGGAGCGCATAGGAAACAAGGCAGAAAATCCCGAGGGTCGAGCCGGAACAGGCGGAAAATTCATACCATTCCATATCCGGAAAATCCGCCTTGTAGTGCAAAAACCATTCCTTTAGCCGCGGCACCCGTTCCTCTACGCGCACATGTTTATGTACCTGCAGATCCGAATAATAACGGCAAAGTTCCAGCAAATAAGGCTGAATGGCTTTATATTGGGGGATGCGGCTCAACACAACCTGGCATGTCCGCACGAGTTCATGCAAATAACCGCCGTCATCCTGGTCCTGCCTGTGCCGGTAATAATTTTTCAACGGTGCGCCGACCGTAAGCGCATCAGACATGGACTCGTGCAGCGCCCGGAAATCAACCGGGTCAAGCGATGTGCTGCGGTCGCATAAATTATCAAGATAGTCGCTGATCGTCTGGTATGCGACAATAAACCGGAAAGCCGCTGTCCGCTCTTCCATTGCCAAAAGGCCGAGAATCGACCCGCCTTCGCAGTGGAACGTTTTATGCTGAATGCTGGCGAGCGCCTGTGTCTTTAATTCATCATTGGGAATCCGGCGTGCCTTTTCCCGCCAGTAATGGAGTTCATGGTGGACAGCCGGCATCACCCGGCGGTAAACTTGCGCCATTAATGAGATCGGATAGGATGGGATTGTCACAAGCGTCACCTCATTCTAATATATAGCCTAACGCGCGGAGCCGGTTTTCCACAAAATTTTTCGCATAAAGGAAAACATCTTCCCTCTCCGGTTCATTGAAAATTTCATGGTAGCATTTCGGCCATTCTTTGTATAATTTTTCGGACACGGAAGTTTGGTTAAACCAATTCACGACAGCTCCCTTGTCCACAATTTTATCACTTCCGGCCTGCATGACAAGAAACGGGACGTCCGGCAGCCGCACGGTATCCATGTGTGCCTGCCGCATGGCTGCGAGCAGCTCGCGGTACCAGCGGACAGACACTTTTGTCAGCATCAATGAATCGTTGACCGCCTGCATTTGAATATCCTTATTCCGTGTTGCCATTTGCACGGTCAGCGGGCTGTTAAAGCGGAGGCCTGGGGCAATCCGGTTTAACCCGATTGAAAGCAGGCCGAGCAGCTTTGAAGGATACTGGACAAGCCCGAGGCACGGCGAGGAAAGCATAACCCCCGCAATTTTCAGATGTTCCTTCTCAAGCAGCCGGATGACCGCCAGCCCGCCCATGCTGTGGCCGAGGAGAAAAATCGGGAGGTCGAACTGGTATGCTGCCGTCACCCACTCTTTTATCTCTGTTGTATATTCATCAAAGGAATCAATATGCCCCCTTTTTGCTCTCGACGTCATCCCATGGCCGGGAAGATCGCCCATCACGACATGATAGCCGCTTGATCTCCACATCTCAATCAGCCAGCTGTAGCGGCGGTGATGTTCCATCGCGCCATGGACCATAACGATGACTGCTTTTGGGTTTTCATCTGCTTCCCATTTCCACATGTTCCTGCCTCCTTCAAAACCTGCGAAACCATCCTGCTTTTATTTTACCCATAATCCTTCTGTTCTGAAAAACATATGCCATTTTTAACTCGATTTATTCACAATTTGTTCCCAATTCTTTAAGATAAAAGAAAAGATCAAAAATAGGAGGGTACGAAATGATCTATGCTTACAATGGAAAAACCCCTTTGATTGCGCCGACTGCTTATATCGCAGACAATGTGGCCATTACGGGGGACGTTGAAATCGGCGGCCAGTCCGGCATCTGGTTCGGGACCGTCATCCGCGGCGATGTCGCACCGGTAAAAATCGGGCAAAAAGTGAATGTCCAGGATAACTGCGTCCTGCACGAAAGCCCGCAAACGCCGCTCATACTGGAAGATGAAGTGACGGTCGGCCACCAGGTGATTTTACATAGCTGCCATGTCCGGACAAAAGCTTTGATCGGCATGGGTTCAATCATCCTTGACGGCGCCGAAATCGGGAAAGGCGCTTTTATTGGCGCCGGCAGCCTTGTCACGCCCGGGAAAAAGATCCCGCCGCATACGCTTGCATTCGGCCGCCCGGCAAAAGTGATCCGCGCGCTTACCGAAAAAGATATCCAGGATATGCGCCGCATCGTCCGTGAGTATGCTGAAAAAGCGCAGTACTATAAAAATGCCGCCGGGCGCTGACAAAGGTTAACGGCGGGCACCGGCAGCCGCATTGCTTTAAGCCGCAAACAGGCGAAAAAAGCATGATAAAAACAGGGTCATACTGCTAACCGGGTTTAAAAACCGCCGCGATGCAAAGCTTGCGGGCATGTGCGAAAAAAAGCGTTATACGATAAAGGGCCTGCCCCCGTTTCCGATTGATTACGGAAGCGGGGCCAGACCCCCTTTTTTTCTGTTACAGAGAAGCACCCGCAGGCCGCCCTTGTGCTCCTTTTTGAAAACCGTACTTGTCTTCCATATACACGGCATGCCAGAGCATGAAAATCAGCACGGTCCAGATTTTCCGGCTGTAATCCAGCTTGCCTGCACAATGGTCTTCCAGCAGTCTTAATACATATTGTTTGTTGATGATATCGTCCGTCGGGCTCGTTTTGATGATCTCTACCGCCCAATCATGCATTTCATCTTTCAGCCAGTGGCGGATCGGAACCGGGAACCCGAGTTTTTTCCGGTTCAGCACATGGTCCGGCACGATGCCTTCCACTGCTTTTCGCAAAATATACTTCGTTGTGTTATGGGACGTTTTTAAGCCCGCCGGAATTTGTGAAGCGACCCGGAACACTTCTTTATCCAAAAACGGCACACGCAGTTCAAGCGAATGGGCCATCGTCATCCGGTCCGCCTTCAGCAAAATATCGCCGCGCATCCACGTATGGATATCGATATATTGCATCCGGTCAACCGGGTCGTAGCCTTTCGTTTCATCGTACAGCGGCTTTGTGATATCGCGGTAGTCAAGGCTGTTGTTATAAGTCAACAGCAAGTCGCGTTTTTCTTCTTCCGTGTACATTTTCGCATTGCCGATATAACGGTCTTCCATTGGCGTGACACCGCGTTCGATAAAGCTCTTTCCTTTTACCCCTTCCGGCAGCACTTTCGCCAAAGCCTTCAAAATTGATTTTCCGGCAGCCGGAATTTTATCAAAAACTTCAAGCGACTGCGGTTCACGGTAAATATTATAGCCGCCGAACAATTCATCCGCGCCTTCGCCGGACAGGACAACGGTCACATGCTTTCTTGCTTCGCGCGCCACAAAATAAAGGGGAACACAAGCAGGATCTGCGAGCGGATCGTCCATATGCCAAATAATTTTTGGCAGTTCTTTCATATATTCCTCCGGCGTGATCACATAGCTGATATTTTCAACACCGAGTTTTTCCGCCGTTTCTTTGGCAACATCGATCTCGCTGTAGCCATCGCGTTCGAATCCGACGGAGAATGTTTTAATGCCCGGGTGGAACTGTTTTGCAATCGATGCCGTAATCGAGGAATCGATCCCGCCCGACAGGAACGCGCCAACCGGTACATCGCTGCGCATATGTACCTTTACGGAATCGATAAGCACATCGCGTACTTCTTTTACAAATTCGTCCTCGCTCTTATGGACCGGGTGGAAGGAAGCTTTCCAGAACTGTTTGATTTCCATCGGTTTGCCGATTTTTTTCATAAAATAATGGCCCGGTTCGAGTTTTCGGATGCCACTCGTCATGCTGAAAGGTTCCGGCACAAATTGATAGGTTAAATAGTATTGGACAGCATCATAATTGAGTTCCGGTTTTTCCATGGCAAGCAAAATGCTTTTCTTTTCGGAACCGAAATACATTTTATCGCCGTCTTCATAATAGAAAAACGGTTTAATGCCGAACGGGTCGCGCGCGCCGCACAGCGTTTGTTCCTGCTTATCCCAGATCGCAAATCCGAACATCCCGCGCAGGCGCCCGATTGCTTTTTCGCCGTAACGGCTGTACATGGCAAGGATGACTTCCGTATCCGAATTCGTTTCGAATGCCATCCCTTCTTTTAATAATTCTTCACGCAATTCAACATAATTATAAATTTCGCCATTAAAAATGATCCAGTACCGTTCGTTTTCGTATGTTAAAGGCTGGTGCCCCGCCTCGATGTCGATAATGCTCAGGCGCCTGAAACCGAACTGGATATGTTCGTCTTCATAAAAGCCTTCATCATCCGGGCCACGGTGCTCGATCATATGGTTCATCTGTTTAAACCGTTGCCTGTCTTCGTCTGATAATGTAACGGGTTGGTCATGGACGCAGCCAATAAATCCGCACATGTAAAAAGTCACCTACTTTAATCATTTCGATATACTTCTATTGTAAATTTATTTCTTGAAAAAACAAATCGATTTCCGCCAAAATTTGACGGCCAAAATCTGCACATGTAATATAGTTTAGCATGTTTTCCGGCAGTTTGCAGGGATTTTGTTAAAAAAGGTACATGTATCTCCCGCATGGAAAAAGAGCGGCCTATCAACAGGCACGCTCTTTTTCCCATTATTTTCCGATATGATTGCGGGCGAATTCATTCAACGCCCCGGCTTTGTCCGTTTTTTCCCAAGGCACATCCAAATCATCGCGGCCGAAATGCCCGTACGCAGCGGTCTGTCTGTAAATCGGGCGGCGCAAGTCGAGCATTTTGATAATGCCGGCCGGGCGCAGGTCAAAATGGGCTTCAACCGCCTCGATCAGCACTTCTTCCGGAACTTTTCCAGTCCCAAACGTATCGATGGAAATGGAAACGGGCTTCGCCACCCCGATCGCATACGCAAGCTGTACCTCACATTTTTCCGCAAGGCCGGCCGCAACAATATTTTTCGCAACATAGCGGGCGGCATAAGCAGCGGAACGGTCCACTTTCGTCGGGTCTTTCCCGGAAAATGCGCCGCCGCCGTGGCGTGCATATCCGCCGTACGTGTCGACAATGATTTTGCGGCCGGTCAGCCCGGCATCCCCTTGAGGGCCGCCGATAACAAAGCGGCCGGTCGGATTAATCAAATACTTTGTATCCGCATCGAGTAAGTCTGCCGGCACAACCGGTTCAATGACGTATTTTTTCATATCCCCCTGAATTTGCCCGGAACTGATGTCAGGATTATGCTGCGTTGAAATGACAATTGTATCAATCCGGGCAGGCTGGTTGTTCTCATCATATTCAACTGTCACCTGTGTCTTCGCATCCGGGCGCAAATACGGGATCACTTCATGTTTGCGGAGTTCAGCAAGACGGCGGGCAAGCTTGTGGGCAAGCGAAATGGGAAGCGGCATCAGCTCTTCTGTCTCATTGCAGGCAAACCCGAACATCAGGCCCTGGTCGCCGGCTCCGATTGCCTCAATCTCTTCATCGCTCATCCCGCCTTCGCGGGCTTCCAAAGCCTGGTTAACGCCGCGCGCAATATCCTCGGACTGTTCGTCAATCGATGTCAAAACAGCGCAGGTTTCCGCATCAAACCCGTATTTCGCGCGCGTATAGCCAATCTCTTTAATGGTCTTGCGCACCACTTTCGGAATATCCACATATGTATTGGTGGAAATTTCCCCCGTGACGAGCACGAGCCCTGTCGTGACGGAAGTTTCGCAGGCAACGCGGGCATTCGGGTCTTTTTCTAAAATGGCATCCAAAATGGCATCGGAAATCTGGTCGCAAATTTTGTCCGGATGGCCTTCCGTCACCGATTCCGATGTGAACAAATGCCGTCCTTTTAACATCCGCTTTTCCTCCTTATATGGTTACATATTGGAAACGGTACTCATACCCTAAACTCGATTCATTTTAAGTACAAAGCCAAAAATAAAAACCTTTCCCATTCATATGAGTGGAAAGGTTTTGACTTCAATCAATCGCGCCTTTCACTCTTATCGTTCAAGGAAACATTCCTTGCTGCAGGTTAGCACCTTTGCCTGGAAGTCAAGCGGCAGCTGCGTTGCGAGCGCATTGCCTGTTCCAGAGGCGGGTTGCTGGGTTTCATCGGGCCCGTCCCTCCACCAGCTCGGGATAAGAGTATCCGTTCAAAGTAAAATCATACGCAATTTAGCAGGCGCTGTCAATGCTTTTTTCACCATTTGCCCTTTTGCCCCCTGCATTTTTCCCGGAAAAAAGTATGTAATAAACGGATGAATATGTTATACTGATATCGTTTAAAGCGAAATAAGTTATTCAAAGGGGCGGTTTATAAAAATGGATCTGATTGGCGCTTCTGACGATTTAAAGTTTTTGTTGTCGGGGGAAAATGTGCGCATGCAGCTTTCCGTGCCGCAATTAATGGAAAAAATTATTGAACGGAAAGAAGCTGTGCTGACAACGGAAGGGGCCATTTCTGCTACAACAGGAAAATACACAGGAAGGTCGCCGAAAGATAAATTTATTGTCGTCGACTCCCAATCAAAAGACCGTGTCGACTGGGGCAAAATCAACCAGCCAGTATCTCCCGGCGTGTTCAACAGGCTCTATGAAAAAATGGTCCGGCATTTAAAAGGGAAAGACGAAATTTTTGTGTTTAAAGGTTTTGCGGGTGCCGATCCAAAAAGCCGCCTTCCGATCCAGACCGTGAATGAGTTCGCCTGGCATAATTTATTCGCGCATCAATTGTTTATCCGGCCGGATGCGGAGGAACTCAATCAACACGATGCGCAATTTACCATTCTTTCCGCGCCGCTGTTTAAAGCAGACCCGGCGCTTGACGGCACGAATTCCGAAGCGTTCATCATGATTTCACTTGAACGCCGGATGATTCTGATCGGCGGAACGGAATATGCAGGCGAAATGAAAAAAAGCATTTTTTCCATCATGAATTATTTGCTGCCGCAAAAAGGCATCCTTCCCATGCACTGCTCCGCCAATACCGGGAAAAACGGCGATACGGCCCTGTTTTTCGGCTTGTCCGGGACCGGGAAAACGACACTTTCCGCCGATCCGGAGCGCGCGCTTATAGGGGACGATGAGCACGGCTGGTCCGACAGCGGCGTCTTCAATATTGAAGGCGGATGCTATGCAAAGTGCATCGGGCTTACAGAAGAAAAAGAACCGCAAATTTACCAGGCAATCCGGTTTGGGACCGTACTTGAAAATGTAGTCGTAGATCCGGTGTCCCGTAGGCCGCAATATGGCAACAATGCACTGACGGAAAATACAAGGGCTGCTTACCCGATTGAAAACATCGGCAATATTGCCCGTTCCGGCATGGCCGGCCATCCGTCAACCATTATATTTCTGACGGCTGATGCGTCCGGTGTCCTGCCGCCGATCAGCAGGCTGACAAAAGAGCAGGCCATGTACCATTTCTTGAGCGGTTACACTTCCAAACTGGCCGGCACCGAACGCGGCGTCACGCGCCCGGAAGCTGTGTTCTCCACTTGCTTCGGCGCGCCGTTTTTGCCGCTTGAGCCCGCCGTTTATGCGGAAATGCTCGGAGAGAAAATTGGCAGGCACAACGTCCAGGTATTTCTTGTCAATACCGGCTGGACAGGCGGCCCGTACGGAACCGGTTCCCGCATGAAATTAAGCTATACGAGGGCCATGGTCCGGGCTGCGATAAACGGCAAACTGAAAAATGTGGAAACGCGGCAGGATAATATTTTCGGGCTGCACATCCCGGCCCGTATTGAAGGGGTGCCGGAGAAAGTCCTTTATCCGCAAGATACATGGGTGGACAAGCGGGCTTACCGTGAAAAAGCGTTCGAACTTGCAGCCCGGTTCAAAGAAAATTTCCGGCAATTTTCATCAGTGCCGGATGATATTGAAAAACTCGGCGGCCCGCTTATTTAAGCATAAGCGGGAGCCCGGCTAAAACCAGGTACTTGCCTGGACGGCGCTGATTCCTTCCTGCACTGCCCATTGGTGGTGGGCGCCGGCCATTTTTTCCGCAGCCTCGTGAAGGTTGAGCCATTCTAGGTTATGGCTTCCTTTGCGGGGCTGTCCCCATTTTCCCAAATAAAACAGGCCTTCATCCATGGACCGCGCGCCCGTTTCCTGTGCCGCTTTACCTAAAAAGCCCGCGATTTCAAGATCCGCGCCGACTGTCCGCATCAGGCAGGCAAGTTCAGACTCCCCGCGGCTGATTTCCCCGCCCGGCAGCCTGTAGCCGCTGCCCGACGGCACCACCCCGACTTTTTCTTTTTTCGCATCAAAAATGACGGCATATGCGCCGCAAGCTTTTTTGTAGCCCGTTTCCATCTTTGGCATTCCTCCTCCTTTTTTTAGCAAATGCAAAAGCCGGCCCCTTTTCCCTCAAGTATTCCATTGTGGCGGACGCTTGGGCCGGCCCTTTTTAACGTCTTTCCGAAAGAAGTCTCCCATCCTCAAGGAATGTGAAGGTGCGAATCGCACCAATGAGTAGGTGGGAGATGAATTTCGG
>NZ_ALAS01000157.1 GCF_000290615.1 Heyndrickxia coagulans DSM 1 = ATCC 7050 | reverse complement strand
TGTTTATTGCAAAATTAAAGTGCAGAGATGTGCAAAATTTCTATGCAAATGGTTATGCAGAGGGGCTTTACATGGAGGGGTAGCCATGATAACCTGTTTGGGTTTGCCAAATCTGTTACAGCTGGCCGCTTGGCAAAAGAATCATGGCTGCAGAGGCTCCATGTCAAGCCCTTAATAGCGAGAATTCAGATTGAATTTTTATGCGGTATAAACGAATTTATATACTGCAATACTCTGCACTTTTTTCTTGCAAAAAACAC
>NZ_ALAS01000156.1 GCF_000290615.1 Heyndrickxia coagulans DSM 1 = ATCC 7050 | reverse complement strand
GTAAATCCACACATGGTGGCAAATAGCGGGTTTGATTTCACTTGCAAATAGACACTCTCCACCATCACTTCAATATACTGTAAAGAGGCCAGTTCAAAAGCACGAAAAAAGGGCATGAAAGGATGCGGTTTTCTCCCAGTGGAAGGGAGATGAAATAATGAAGACGCAGACTTGTCTTCTTCCTCCGTTATTGAAAATAGTGCCGGTTGTATTTCATTAGAAGGATCATGTGCTCTTTCATTTTTTAGGTGCAAATATAAAAGGGTGTAGTATTCTCGTTCAATCGGCTTAAAAATCTCCCATGGGAAACACATGG
>NZ_ALAS01000155.1 GCF_000290615.1 Heyndrickxia coagulans DSM 1 = ATCC 7050 | reverse complement strand
TACGAACTTCTTGGTTAAGCCGCTCGAGGGAATTAGTACTCCGTATGTGCATACGGATATTCTCAGGAAAGTTCATGTATTGGATAGTATGTTTATTGCAAAATTAAAGTGCAGAGATGTGCAAAATTTCTATGCAAATGGTTATGCAGAGGGGCTTTACATGGAGGGGTAGCCATGATAACCTGTTTGGGTTTGCCAAATCTGTTACAGCTGGCCGCTTGGCAAAAGAATCATGGCTGCAGAGGCTCCATGTCAAGCCCTTAATAGCGAGAATTCAGATTGAATTTTTATGCGGTATAAAAGAATTTATATACTGCAATACTCTGCACTTTTTTCTTGCAAAAAACATATCAAAGTGATGAAGTAAGAGTGACATAATGTTTCCGTGGGTAACGATCACGGTACTCTCATGTTCACTTTCCAATGAATCTATAACTACATTTACAATTCGATCCATGGCTTCTTTACTGGATTCACCCCCGGAATACTTTAGATCTAAATTGTCAAATGTTGCATGAAGTTTATCCAACCAATCAGACATTGGCATTGAGGATAGGAGGCATTCTGATAGACGATTATCTATTTGAATTTCCAAATTTAACCTGTTTGCAAGCGGCTGAATGGTTTGGATTGCCCGTAAAAACGGACTTGATATGATGTGATCCACTTTTTTATTATAAAAAAAATCAGATAATTTTTCTGCTTGTTCCAGTCCTTTTACCGTTAATGGCGCGTCTTCCGATTGGCCTTCCGCTTCACAATGCCTGATGATGTAAATGTTTTTGTTCAAGTTTATACTCATTCCTTTCGCTTTACCCAAGGTACAAAACGCAATGAAATAAATGTTGCCTTGAGCGTCATTTTTATTATTCTAAAGTCAGAGGGGTAACAGTTAACTAAAAATCACGTCGAGGTGATGAAGTGACCGTGTTTATATGTGTAGATTGCCTTTCCAAGCACAAATAAGTGTGGCAGCGGACACGCAGACTTATCTTTGTATAAACATTACTCATTTATCGCTGGGCAATCAGTCAATGCTGTCTATCCCTATAATTCCGTGAAAAGAGTTTCCCTATGGCTTTAAAGATTGTTTATCCAATCTGTTGCGGAATTGATGTCCTTGTTGCCTGTATTGCTTCACCATCGGCAAGGGGGTTACTACTTACAAACACCATCGCTTTTCTACCTATACCAAATGCAAATTTTTTAAAAAATCCAGGAAAAAGCTTGCACTCGAAAGTTGATTCAACGAATAGAGAAGGGTGAATCAATTCTCCTATATATTGAGGCAAAGTTTGCTGATAAAGTCAAAACTGGTTTCGTTTAGCAAGCCCTAATTATAGAAGCCGAATACAGCTTTATCAATATACAAAATGTGTCAGTTCCTCTGCTACTATTTAAAATGCACTTTTGTTTTTCGCGTCAAAATCATTACGATCAGGATATGTTTTTTGCAAGAAAAAAGTGCAGAGTATTGCAGTATATAAATTCGTTTATACCGCATAAAAATTCAATCTGAATTCTCGCTATTAAGGGCTTGACATGGAGCCTCTGCAGCCATGATTCTTTTGCCAAGCGGCCAGCTGTAACAGATTTGGCAAACCCAAACAGGTTATCATGGCTACCCCTCCATGTAAAGCCCCTCTGCATAACCATTTGCATAGAAATTTTGCACATCTCTGCACTTTAATTTTGCAATAAACAAGGATAGACTGCTTCTGGCAACACGTAAAGAAATAGGAATGTTTAGTTCGACTTATATAGTACAGCCGGGCTCTCAAGCAAACCCGGCTTAAGGCTACTTCATTCTTTTTGGCCGTTTATCCGGCAGTTTTTTGATAAACTGGTTCGTCACTTCAGAAGCCACCAGGCCGATCGCAATTGCAACAGAGAGAAGCAGCACTTTTGCGGCAAGCGATACGGCGCCGTTATAATCGTTTTGGACGAAGTGCCGCATGGCTTCATAGGCAAGGCCGCCCGGTACAAGCGGAATAATCCCGCCGACCGTAAAAATCAAGATCGGCGTCTTATAAAAACGGGCAAACACCTGGCTGATTATCCCGACGAAAAAAGCAGCAATAAACGTGCCATACACGACGTTCTGCTCATACAAGTAAAATAGAAAATAAATGCCCCAGCCGATCATGCCGGTAATCCCACACTGGATCAACAATTTTCTCGGTGCATTGAAAAGAATGCCAAATCCCGCCGAAGAAAAAAAACTGGTTAATAACTGCTGGAACAACTTCCGTCACCCTTTTGAAAAACTGTAATCATGGAGATGTGTAAAAGCGCAGGCATCTTTAAAAAATCGTAAGGATAATCGCGATGCCGGCACCGATGGCAAATGAGGTTAAAAAAGCTTCTGCGCCTTTTGTGACACCGGAAAAAAGATGCCCCGCCATCAGGTCGCGCAATGCGTTGGTAATCGCCAGCCCCGGAACAAGCGGCATGACAGAACCGATAATGATTTTATCCAGTTCCCGGCCGATGCCTGCATGGACAAGGATGTAAGCCGTGATCCCGATCACAAGCGAAGCGACAAATTCAGCAAAGAAACGCACCTTTACGAACCGGTGGATGGAATGCGTGCTGAGAAAGCCAAGGCCGCCTGCAATACACGCAGGCAGAAAATCAATCCAGCCGCCTAAAAAAATGATGACAAAACAGCCACTTGAAATCGCCGCAGCCACAAATTGCAGCGAGAGAGGGTAAGCTTCCTCTTCCGTTTCAATTTTTTTCAACTGTCCATACGCTTCCTCGAGGGTGATGCCCCGGTTGCTGATTTGCCGCGAGATGCTGTTGACCTGGTCGACTTTTCTCAAATCCGTTGAACGTTCGGAGATGCGGATCAACTTTGTCAGTTCCGCCCCGTCCAGTGAAAAAATAATAGCTGTTGGGGTGACAAAGCTGTGCGATCCATTGATTCCTGCCGCTGCAGCAATTCTTGACATCGTATCTTCCACACGGTACGTTTCCGCGCCGCTCATCAGCATGATTTTTCCGGCTAATAAGCAAACCCTCATGACCTGCTGGGCTTCATTCTGATACATGCTCATTTCTCCCTATCGATTCACCTGCAATTATTTAACCACAGTTTGCCGGCCATTAAAATAGCCGGCTCCATTTTTCAGGGCCGGCTTTTTATTGAAAAACTGGCTAAACGCGCCGTCTTCAATGTCAAAATTATTTAATTTCGACGGTCCAATTGAGCGGATCTTCCGTTTTTCCGAGCTGGATGCCGGTTAAAGCATCATAAAGCCGGTTTGCAACCGAATCCGGCGTTTCAGTATTTGGAAGCTTCATCGCAATATCCTTCCAGCCGAGTTCGCCAACAGGGGAAATCACAGCTGCCGTTCCTGTGCCGAACACTTCTTCCAGATGCCCTTTTTTATAAGCGTCATAAATTTCATCAATGGAAATTTTCGTTTCCTTTACAGGGACATTCCAGTACTTCAGCAGCGCGATAACGGAGTCTCTTGTGACACCGCCGAGAATGCTGCCGTTCAGTTTCGGAGTGACGACTTCTCCGTTGATTTTAAAGAAGATGTTCATGCTGCCGACTTCTTCAATATATTTTCTTTCCACACCGTCCAGCCAGAGCACCTGGTCGTAGCCCGACTCCTCTGCTTTTTCCTGTGCTTTCAAACTTGCTGCATAATTGCCGCCTGTTTTTGTAAAGCCGACGCCGCCCGGGACAGCCCGGACATATTCGTCTTCCACATAAATGCGGACAGGTTTCAGCTGGTCGCCGTAATACGAACCAACAGGAGAAAGGATAATCATGAATTTATATTCGTGTGCCGGGTGTACGCCAAGGCTAGGCTCCGTTGCAATAATGAACGGGCGGATGTAAAGCGATGTCCCTTCCCCGTCCGGAATCCAGTCCTTTTCAAGCTCAACAAGCTGCTTAATGGCATCAAGCACAATGGTCTCGTCTATTTGCGGGATGCTTAACCTCGCGCAAGACACATTCATCCGGGCAACATTTTTTTCAGGCCTGAACAACAGAACCCTGCCGTCCTTTGCGCGATAGGCTTTTAATCCTTCGAATACAGACTGGCTGTAATGGAATACCATTGCTGCCGGATCCAATACAAGCGGTGCGTACGGTGTTATTCGTGGTTGGTGCCAGCCTTCTTCGTCATTATAGTCCATGACAAACATATAGTCCGTGAAATGTTTGCCAAAACCCAATGATTCAACAGCCGGTTTTTCCTTTTTCACATCTGCTTTCACTAATTCGATAACCTGATTCAAACCGATAGCATCCCTTTCTAATACGTGAAATTATTATTTTCGATCTATTATAACAACTTTACGGAGAAAAGACCAGAGGCTTTATGAAATTTTTAAAATTTTTTGAGTGAAGCGCTTTCCGAACCAATAGCAGATACAACTTTAGACTCCCCCTGTAAAACAGGCTGCATACATGATAAAAGCGGCGGGGCCACGGTAAATCGTGTCCCGCCGCTTTTATCTGATATCCCCCCCCAAGAATGCCTGTGCATTAAACCAGCTGGTGCATGCAAAGTTTTTCCTTTAAAGCGGATTCGGCAAGTTTTGCATCAAGCCTTCCTTGCCGATGCCTCCAAATCCGGCAGGGCAGGCGTTCTCAGCAGGCTGTACCAGTTCTTGAAAGCGGATATCATAATGACGAGCCCGAGAATGAGCATAATGATCGACAAAATGCCGTTCAGTACATTGTAGCCCGGCGCGGCATGGTTCAGGTAAACATTTTTCACCATCCAATAGCCGGCATAGTTCACCGTAACATACAAATACGCAAGCGGAATCAGGCAAGTGAACATATACCGTTTTTTATCGGCAATTTTCAAAATGACGGTTGCCCCGACAATCAGCCCGATCGAGGCCATCAGCTGGTTCGATACGCCGAACAGCGCCCAGACTGAACCGATATCGCCGGAGTAAAGCAAATAGCCCCACATGAAGCAGGCCGCGGCGCTTGTGAGAATGGATCCCGGCAGCCAGTCGGTCTTTTTGAGCGGTTTATACAATTCCCCTAAAAAGTCTTGCAGCAGGTAGCGCGCGACCCGTGTCCCCGAATCGATCGCCGTCAGGATAAACACGGCTTCAAACAAAATGACAAATTGATAGAAATAGGGTGCAAGATTGCTAAACCAGTGGATTTTTGTAAAAATATACGTCATGCCGACTGCAAGCGTTACCGCACCCCCGGTTCTGCCGGCCAGGTCCATCCCGATTTCACTGCTTAAATGCGGAAGATTGACAACATGCATGCCGAGCGTCTTAAAGACTTCCGGCGTGGAGTTGATGGCAAAGTAATCGGCGGGCTGCAGGGCGGTCGCAGCGACAAGCGCCATCACGCCGACAAGCGATTCGACAAGCATGGCGCCAAATGCAACCGGCTTGATATCCGTCCATTTATCGAGCATTTTCGGCGTTGTGCCGGAGCCGATAAAGGCATGGAAACCGGAAATCGCACCGCAGGCAATCGTGATCGAAATAAACGGCCAGACCGGTCCTGTCATCGTCGGGCCGCCGCCGTGGATAAATTGCGACAGCGCCGGCATATGAATCGGCGGATTAATGATAAATATACCAATAATGAGGGCAATAAATACGCCGATTTTCATAAAGCTGCTCAAATAATCACGCGGCGCCAACAGCAGCCATACCGGCAGGGCCGCGGCAAAAAATGCATAAGCCGGAAGAATAATGGCCAATGTTTTCGGATCAAACGTAAGCCATTCGCCAATTACCGTATGGCGGATCCACGGACCGGCAAAAACGCCCGCTACGATCAGGAGGAAACCGATCGTTGTGGTCAGCTTCAAATTGCCGGTTTTTTTGTAAAACAAGCCAACGCCCATTGCAACCGGGATCGTGATCCCCACGGAAAAGGTGCCCCATGGGTTACTTTGCAGGGCATTTACGACAACCATGGAAAGGCCGGCCATCGTAATCACAATAATAAACAGCATGGCAAGGCCTGTACAGAACCCGGCAACCGGCCCCATTTCCTCTTTCGCCACTTCAGAAAGCGATTTCCCTTTCCGGCGCATGGAGGCAAAGAGCACGACAGCATCGTGTACGGCCCCGCCGATAACAGCGCCGATCAAGAGCCATAAGAGGCCCGGCAAATAGCCGAACTGCGCTGCCAAAATGGGTCCGACAAGCGGGCCTGCAGCCGCAATCGCCGCAAAATGGTGGCCGAACGTCACCCATTTATTGGTCGGCACATAATCTTTCCCGTCGTTAAACTCATGTGCCGGCGTCGGCGTATCATTGTTCAGCTTTAACACCTTTACGGCCATAAACGTACCATATAAACGATAAGCAATCATTAAGATACAGATGGAGCCGATTACAATTGTAATCGCATTCATTTGGGGAAAGCCTCCTTTTTTGTCATTCTCAACGCTTATATTTTATAAGTTATGCACGCTGTAAAAGCGGTTTTCCGGCAAAATGCAAATATCCAAGGATAAGAGGGCGAATCTAGAATAATATTCCACTTGGCTCGCCTGCCTTATAGGTAAATATATTCTGATAAGATTTGAAAGTCAATAACTTTTGCAACTTCTATAACTTATTTTCAGCAGTTAGCAATCCCCCCTTTGTTTTTCCACCCGTCCGTATTGAAAACCCTTTCTTCCATTATAGATGACTTCCCCGGTTTTAGGAAAGTAAAAAAAGCAACGGTCCAAAACCCAAAATCAATTAAAAAACGGCGGGATACCGGTCTAACCGTATCCTGCCGTTCTTTCTGCCATGGGGCGGATAAACCGCCTGTCTGAAAGCCCGCTGTTTTTAGGGGGCTGCTGTGAAACTTTTTGCCGTCATTGTGTTTGCTTATAGTCTTTTAAATACGATACCGGTTTATTGACCGGGACGGCTGCGCCTTTATAATGCTTTTTGATAAAGTCGGAGACTTCTTTTGAATGATAAATGTTTACAATTTCTTTCAGCGTTTTGTCATTCTTGTCTTTTGTCCGGGCTGCGATAATATTGATATACGCTTTGTTGCCCGCATCTTCACGGAAGATGGAGTCATTCGTCGGGTTTAAGCCAGCATTAATGGCCATATCGCAATTGATCACAGCGAGTGCCGAATCATCCAGGCCGCGCGGTGTTTGGGCGGCATCCACGGCAGTAATTTTCAAATGTTTCGGGTTTGAAGCGACATTTTCAAGCCCGCCTTTGCCTGTGAAACCTTTTTTCGTCGTAATCAAGCCGGCTTTTTGCAGCAAAAGCAAAGCCCTTCCGAGGTTCGTCGGGTCTTTCGGAATCACAACCTGGTCGCCGTCTTTTACTTCGCTGATCTTTTTATACCTTTTCGAGTAGATCCCCATCGGCCAGATATTCGTTGTGCCGATCGCCGATAGCTTCAGATTGCGTTGTTTTATAAAGTCATCGAAATAAACAACCGTCTGGAATGCGTTAATATCAATTTCCCCGTCGCTTAATGCGAGGTTCGGCTGAACATAGTCGTCAAAGCGGACAATCTTGATATTGATATTTTTCTTTTTCGCAAGTTTCTGGATTAAATTCCATGTCGGCACTTCAGAAGTGGTTGTCCCGACTTTGATTGTCTTTGTGCTTGTGCTGCCCGAATTGTTTTTGGCCCCGCATCCTGCCAAAACCAGGATCAGCCCCAATAATAGAATCGCAAATTTTTTCATCGCTCTAAGTCCCCCTGCATTTCATTTTTTATAAAAAGGTGTAACCCTTTTTTCCAATATTATTTTCTCCGGATTTTTTTGGAAAGAAAGTTGCCCAATGTCTGGACAAGCTGGGTGAAAATAACCAGCGTGATAACGGTAACGATCATGACGCCTGTCTGAAACTGGTTGTAGCCGTACGTGATCGCCAAATCCCCGATCCCACCGGCACCGACCGCGCCCGCCATCGCGGAAGCCCCGATCAGCCCGATGGTGGCAATCGTTAAATTGAGCACCATGGACGCCTTTGCCTCCGGAAGCAAAAACCGCCAAATAATCTGCCAGTTCGTCGCCCCCATTGACTGCGCAAGTTCGATTGTCCCTTTGTCGACTTCAAGCAGTGAACTTTCAATGAGCCGCCCGATGTAAAAAGCAGTGTACAAAACGAGCGGCACAATCGCTGCCGTTGTTCCGATCGCTGTCCCGACAACCCAGCGCGTAAACGGAATGATCGCGACAACGAGAATAATAAACGGGATCGACCGGAAAATATTGATAATCACATTTAAAATATTAAAAATCCATTTGTTTTCCCAAATGCCGTTTTCCCGGGTAATAACGAGGATCACGCCGACCGGAACGCCGATGATGATGGAAATGATTAATGATACAGCCACCATATACAGCGTCTGGCCCATTGCCGTGAAAAATTGCGGCCAAAACCATGACCAATCAAATGCCATTTTTCTCCACCTCCCGAATGATGGCTTCGTGATCGTTAATGTACTGAATGGCCCGCTTCATTTCTTCCGGGTCGCCTTTCAATTCGACAAGCAGGTTGCCGAAAGGAATGCCCTGAAGTTCGGTGATCATGCCATGAAGCACATTCAGGTCGATTGAAAAATGTTTTGCCGTATTGGATAACAGCGGCATATTGGTGGAAGCTCCTTTAAACAGGATCCGGTAAATGCCGTGCGGATTGTCTTTGCTGCTTTCATCGATCAGTTTTTGCACCGACGGCGGAATCGAATCATTCAGCACGGTTTTCACAAAGCTTCTTGCAATTTGCGTTTTCGGTTCTGTGAAAAGGTCGAGCACCGGGCCCTGCTCTACAATTTTTCCGCCGTCCAGTACCGCCACTTTATCACAAATGTCACGAATGACGTTCATTTCATGGGTGATCATCAGGATCGTGATGCCCAGCTCATCCCGGACTTTCCGCAAGAGGTCGAGCACGGCTTCGGTCGTATTCGGGTCAAGGGCCGATGTTGCCTCGTCACAAAGCAGGATGTCGGGATCCGTCGCCAGGGCCCTTGCAATCCCGACCCTTTGTTTCTGGCCGCCTGACAACTGGCCAGGATAGTGGTGCATTCTGTCTTCCAGCCCGACAAAAGACAATAACTCTGCGACTTTTGCCTTAATCTCTTCCTTCGGCCGGTGTTCCAGCACAAGCGGCATGGCCACATTTTGAAAAATCGTCTTAGACTGGAGCAGATTGAACTGCTGGAAAATCATGCCGATTTTTTTCCGCTCTTTGCGCAGCTCTTTCGGCGGCAGGCGCACAAGGTCGACCCCGTTAACGAGCACTTTCCCGGAAGTCGGCCGTTCGAGCAGATTTACGCACCGGATCAGCGTGCTTTTCCCGGCGCCGCTGTAGCCGACCACCCCGAAAATTTCCCCTTTTTCAACACGCAGATTGATGCCTTTTAACGCTTCAACCTTTTTGTCCTTCCCTTTGCCGTATACTTTATGAATATCTTCTAATACCAGCATGTTGAAATCTCCTTCTGTTCCTTTTAGCAAAAAAAAACCCGCTTTCATTCGAAAGAGGTTTGCCGGTCAAGTGACTTATCTCTCAGAATGAACCATTCTGCAGGAATTAGCACCTTTCAAAAAAAGATTTGAAGGTTGCTGGACGTCATCGGGCCTGTCCCTCAGTCTCTCTGGATAAGTTATTCATTTGTTATATTTAAATATTAGTGGACGGCTCGGGATTTGTCAATTCATTATTTTATATTTTTTTGTTTTCCAATCATCAGACAACTTGAAACAAAGCCCGGTTTCCGCGCCACTCCACCTGAATTTCATGCTCAAAAAAGCGGGAAAGCACTTGTTTTTCAATCATCTCGGACGTGCGGCCCTGCCGGAAAACTTCCCCGTTCCTGATCAGCAATGTCTTTTGGAAAGCGGGGGAAATTTCTTCCGGATGGTGCGTCACATATACAAGCGCCGGGCCGTTCTCATCTTTTGCCAGCTCTTCCACACTTTCCAGCAAAATTTCCCGGGCAAATAAATCCAGCCCGTTGCAAGGCTCGTCCAAAATTAAGATGCGCGGTTCCGCCATTAACGCGCGCGCGATTAAAAGCTTCTGCCGCTCTCCTTGCGAACAATGTCCATAAGCACGGCCATAAAGGGCGGCACAATGCAATTGTTCCATCAAGCGCAAGGCTTTTTCTTCGTCTTCTGCATCCACCGCTTCATACAGCCCGATCGATGCATATTTGCCGCTGATGACCACATCGCGTGCAAGCTGGGTGCGCGGTATCCTTTCCTGGACGGAGGAGCTGACCCAGCCGATTGATTTCCGCAGTTCCGGCAGGCTTGTTTTTCCGAACGCTTTGCCGAGCACCTTGATGCTGCCCTTTGTCGGCCAGATATACCCGTTGATCATATTGAGCAAAGTGGTTTTGCCGGAACCGTTTAAGCCGAGGACAGCCCAGTGCTCCCCTTTTTTGACCGTCCAGTGAATGTCCGAGAGCAGTTTTTTGCCGTCGCGCACCAGGCTCACACCAGCAACTTCGATTATATTTTCCATCTGTTCCATCCCCTTACATTTCGTACAAGTTTTCAGGCGCACAGGGGTTCACCCTGCGCCCTTCATTTATTCATGCTGGCGAGAAAATCCCCGAGCAGGTCTTCCGCATCTTCTTCTTTTTCCGGCGCTTCCGCTTCAGGGGGTGCCGGTTCGGCGGCGGCAGTTCTCCAGTCGAACGCATCAAGATCATCCGAACCGGGCGGCTCACCACCGGATTGAACCGGTTCCGGGTCTGCTTCTCCACTGGTTTGCGGCAATTCGTCTTCCTGTAAAAAAAGCGTATCATCCATAGAAACAGGTTGTTTCGAGAGGGCAGCAAAAAGCGAAGTCGCCCGGAGCGGATCCTGAATCAGCTCGTAAACAATGCTGCCGAGCATTGCTTCCGAATGTTCATGCTTCAGCCAGTCATGCTGCACTTTTGTCAGTTTGCGCGGCAGCGGAATTGTAATCGTTTCTTTGTCTTTTACGAGCGACTGGTTCACGCCCTGTATCACATACCCGGCTATTTTGGCGGAGAAGTTCCGTTTCTCTTTTTCTTTTAACTTTGACAGCTCTTTTAAAATATGATCGGGCGTATCCTGGGGGATCCGGAACGCAATCGTCTGGCCCCGCTTCATCCCGCTTTGATTTTCCATATTTTTTCACCTTATTTGGATTCGACCGGTTTCTTTCCTTTGTCTTCCGGTTTATTGTTTTTCCTCACATAATCCGAAATTAATTTGTAGTAAGCATTGGCCATCATCCAGATGCTCTCTTTTTCATCTTCAAAGAAATCGATATTGTAGCCATCAAGGCTGTTGTTCAGCGTTTTTAAGTAATCTTTCAGGACAACAGAGCCGCCGCCGACAAAATAGCAAATCTCTGTTTGCGAGTTTTTCTGCCAAACGTTCCGGAGCAGACGGTATTGTTTCTTCGCAAGGTCAAACAGGATGCGGTCTGTAATGTCGTGCACGCTTGTCCGGCTGCCTTTCACCATAATATGGTTGCGGTCATGTTTTTTCGTGATAATATCGACCACATCGCGGCGGCTGTCCAGTTCGACCCCGTATTTGACGCGGATTTCTTCACGGATCTGTTCAAGCGCTTCTGATACGCCGAGATTAAAGCCCTGCGCCCGGTCATCATCGACTGTCCTGTTTTTGATCACGGCGATATCCGTTGAGAGGCCGCCGATATCCTGGATCAAAATGCGTTTGTCAATCAAATCGCGGTTAATGATGTTTAAATCGTTATCCATGACGAGATTGATAAAAGCGGCAAAGCCTTCCGGATACACTTTGATTTCGTCAAATTTCAGGTTGACTTTCAATCCCTGGTATTTCGGCGTGACAAGAAATTCCACCTGGTGGACGGATCCAAGCAACTGCGACCGGTAGCCCGCATCTTTCCCCTCTTTTACTTCGCGGAGCGGCAGGCCTGTCCCAAGTGTGTAATTGGCATCAATCACATTCTGGTTGCGGGTAAAAACTTTGGCGTTTTCTTCCCTTACTGCGTCAAGCGCAAGGCTTGTAAAAAGCAGGACGAGGGTCTGGTCCTCTTCCGATTTGCTACTCCCAGGGTCCAGTTCGGTTGCATTATCACTTTTGGTTGCGAGCTCCCCGACACGGTAAATCACGTTATTTTCCTTTAAAGCAGGGGAGTGGACTTTTACATGGATGCCTTCAAGCGGATCTTTGCTGTCCAGTTCCTCAATGCCGATTACCGGCCGGTCTTCTATATCCCGCGCGATGACGTTCGGGATATTGAGCTCATACTCCATTTTTCCAAAAATGCCTTTTAAAGAATCATTGCCTACATCGACTGCGGCAATCCGCGTCTTTCCCATTCATTTTTCCTCCCTGTATCGCTTTCTTTGGCTTACTCTAAGAATATCTGAGTCTATAAAAATAATCAATACTCTGAACTTTTTTAACGAAAATGTAAACTTGTTTGCGGCTTGTAAACTTTTGAAAAATGTTGTCATAAAGCCATGTTTACAGCTTTGCAAACAAGTTTGCATTTTTGTATACAAGTGTTTGCGCTTGTGTAAACATGTAAACAGATTTGAAAACATGCAAACAAATACGCAAACACGACCAATATCCGCCCTCCATAAAAAATTCACGGGTTTTTCCAAAATTCCAATTGACAGTACGGCAATAAAGGCTACAATGTTTCATAGTATTGAAGAATGAACATCCACCAGGCCTGGCAACAAAACCGGTATAAAAGGCTGGGGGTATCATATAAAAGGGGGGAAATTGTTGACAACACAACAGCAATATTACAAAGACCAGACCCTGTTTCAGATTTCTTGGCCGCTCTTTATTGAGCTTTCTTTGCATATGGGGATCGGGATCATCGCAACCCTTATGCTCGGTCACTACGCCGATGATGCGGCTGCCGGGGTGGGCGTGGCCAACCAGCTGTTGAATATGTTTATTCTCATTTTTAATGTCACATCCGTCGGCGCAATTATCCTGATCGGGCAGAATCTTGGCGCCGGGAAAATGAAAGAGGCGCGCCAGGTCGCCCATTCCGCTTTCGGGCTGAATTTTTGGTTCGGCCTTGCCGTCGGGCTTTTTGTTTTTCTGTTTGGGCAACTGCTCCTCGGGTTTTTCGACATTCACGGAAGGGTTTATCAATACGCGCTGACATTTGTCAAAATTTGCGGGGCTTCCCTGTTTCTCGAGTCCATCTCCCTTGCTTTAAGCGCAGTGCTGAGGAGCCACGGTTATACAAAAGAGTCGATGCTTGTCACCGTTATAATGGATTTAATCAGCATCTTCGGGAACATTTTGGCCATTACGGGCATTTTCGGGCTCCCGGTTACAGGCGTCATCGGGGTATCGTGGGCCATTGTGGTTGCCCGCGTTTTTGCGGTATCGGCGCTTCTTTTCCTTGTCTACCGCAGGCTCGCGTTGAAAATGGGCATCCGTGATATCATTTCTATAAAGAAAGAAGATATCCGTGCATTGCTTGAGATCGGAATTCCCTCGGCCGGCGAAAATTTTTCCTACCAGTTTTCCCAGCTGGTGATTACCGGGTTTATCGCCGTACTCGGGGAAGCATCCCTGGCTGCGCGCGTTTATTTAAATAATATTTCGATGATCTGTTATCTGTTTACCCTTGCCATTGCATCCGGCACCCAGCTGCTTGTCGCCCGGTATGTCGGTGCGAAAACGTATGAACGCGCCCTGAAGCGCGGGATGAAAACTTTAAAGATTGCAATGATGGCTTCTTTTTTTACTTCGCTTGTGATTGCGCTCATCGGCTCGCCTGTTTTGCACGTGTTTACGAAAAGCGAAGACATTCTCGCCGTCAGCATCCCGATTCTTTGGGCCATTGTTTTTACAGAACCGGGGCGGGCCATGAATATCGTGCTGATGAGTTCCCTGAAATCAGCAGGCGATGTCCGCTTCCCGGTCATGATTGGCATTTTTTCCATGTGGGTATTTGCAGCCGGTTTAAGCTATGTCCTTGGGGTGCATTTCGGGCTTGGGCTGCTCGGCATTTGGATTGCCCAGGGCATTGACGAATGGTTCCGGGGCATCTTTGCCACCCGGCGCTGGCTTTCAAAGCCTTGGGAAAGACTGTCGCTTCTCAGAGCCTGACCATTTTAATGGCAGGCTTTTTTTCTGTGGAAACGCCGGAGGGTGCACGGTTTCTACAGGCATCATGCACCGTTTCCCTGCAAGCGGGCAGCCAGGATTGTACGGTGAAAAAAGGCTCATCTTTCCGGAACCCAAAAAGTTTGTTTGCGGAAAAGGAAACCTGTATCATGGAAGTAGTTGAAACTACAGCCAAAAGGTGGAAAAGCCATGAATATCCTTGTTACGTTAAATGAAAATTACCTCCCTCCCCTGAAAGTGTTAATAAACTCTCTTATCCAAAACAATCCCGAAGAAGAGTTTTCGATCTACCTGCTGCATTCCACCATTTCTGAAGAAAAACTTTCCGGGCTGCATCACTATATTGAAGAGAAAGGGCACCATTTTTTCCCGGTGCGGATTCCGCCGGATCTGTTTAAAGATGCGCCGATCCTCAGGCATTACACTTCAGAAATGTACTACCGGCTTACTGCCCACTTGTTTTTGCCGGAGCATCTTGACAGGATTCTTTATCTCGATCCCGATATCGTCTGTATCAACCCCGCCGCCGCATTTTATTACTCAGATTTTGAAGGGCATTTTTTTATTGCATCCGAACATGAGCACTCGGCAAAAAAGGCCCGCCTGATCAATAAACTGCGCCTACGGACCCCGAATGCAAAAGGGTATTTTAACACCGGCGTCCTCCTTATGAATTTGGAATTGATCCGGCAACATGTGAAAGTGGAGGAAATCTTTCAATTCATTGAGGAAAATAAACTGAAGCTGCTCCTGCCCGACCAGGACGTATTCAATGCCCTGTTCTGGAACAAAATAAAACCTGCCGAAAGCTACCGGTATAACTATGACGCCCGTTTTTTTGAACGTGCCGCATTTATTAAAAAACAGGACATAGAGTGGATTAAAAAGCACACCGTATTTATCCATTATTGCGGAAAAGACAAACCATGGCATCCCAACTACAAATATGCGCTCGGAACGTTTTACCAAAAATATTGCGAATAAATACAAGCTTTTGGGCCGGGTTTGGTAAAATATAGACATACCGAAAATGAGGAGTGAAGATAATGAAAGAAGCGTTAATGAAAAGATTTACTACATACGTTAAGGTCGACACACAGTCTAACGAAGAGAGTGTCCATTGCCCTTCCACAGACGGGCAATGGACACTCCTTCGCATGCTTCGCGATGAGCTGGAATCGATCGGCATGGAGGAAGTCCATCTGGATGAAAACGGCTATCTTTTTGCCACTTTGCCTGGCAATACAGATAAAGAAGTCCCGGTCATCGGATTTTTGGCACATGTCGACACGGCGACAGATTTTACGGGAAAAAACGTCAACCCGCAGATTATCGAAAACTATGACGGGAAGGCCATCGTTTTGAACAAAGAGCAAGGGGTTGTCCTATCTCCGGATGAATACCCGAACTTAAAAAATTATATCGGCCAGACTTTGATTACAACGGACGGCACGACGCTGCTCGGCGCCGATGACAAAGCCGGCGTGGCGGAGATTATGACGGCCATGGACTATTTGCTGAAGCACCCTGAAATCAAACACGGCAAAATTAGGGTCGCCTTTACCCCGGATGAAGAGATCGGCAGAGGGCCGCATAAATTTGATGTGAAAACGTTCGGTGCCGATTTTGCCTATACGATGGATGGCGGCCCGCTCGGTGAACTCGAATATGAAACGTTTAACGCCGCTTCCGCTAAAATTACAGTCCGCGGCAATAATATCCACCCTGGGAGCGCAAAGGGGAAAATGGTCCATTCGGCAAAAATTGCGATGGAACTGCACAACCTCCTGCCCGAGGATGAAGTGCCGGAACGGACGGAAGGTTATGAAGGATTTTATCATCTCCTGTCCATCCACGGAGATGTCGAGCAAACAAAACTGTACTACATTATCCGCGACCATGACCGCGAAAAATTCGAGGCAAAAAAGGCAAACCTCCAGTCGATTGTCAACCGCTTAAAAGAAAAATACGGCGAAGATAACATTACACTGGAATTGGCTGACCAATATTACAACATGAAAGAAAAAATTGAACCGGTAAAGGAAATTGTCGATATTGCGCATGACGCCATGAAGAGCCTTGGCATTGAGCCGGTCATCTCTCCTGTCCGCGGCGGCACGGACGGGTCACAGCTGTCTTACATGGGGCTGCCGACGCCAAACATTTTTGCCGGCGGGGAAAACATGCACGGCAAATACGAATACGTTTCAGTGGAAACAATGGAAAAAGCCGTCCAGGTCATTGTCGAAATTGCAAAACGGTTTGAAGCAAGAGCGTAAACAACTGCCTGCCGGGATTAAACAACAGCCCGGGCATGAAAAAACCGCTGGGAATCTTTCTTCTCCCGGCGGTTTTTTTAGTTAAAACAGCGGAAATGCCGCCCTGTTTTTTATGGCCAAAACGATCAATCAGCGCTTTTTTGCAGCACAATCTTATCCGTATGTTCTTTTCCATCCACACTCCAAACCACTTGAATGGAAATATGGCTTTTTTCGGAAGGGCGTTCTTCCATGTCAATAAAGGAATAATTTCCGTGTTTATTTTTTTTCATTGGCAACGGTGACCTGGCTCGCACGGTCCCGGCTGTAAACCACTTTTTTAACCGTTATCCGGCCGGCCTCTTCTTTGCTGCCCTTCCAATACAAAATGCCTTCGTATTCTTTATGGGGCTCTGAAGCCGACATCTTTGCATACCAATCCTGATCGGCACTGCTGCCTGCCCAGTCCGGATAATTGCGCGCAAACGCTTTGTTTTCCATATATTTTGATATATTGACATATGCAACCATCACGATGATACAACCCACAATGGCAAGGACAAAAATCTTCTTTCTGTTTATACAGACACCCCCCCGAAAAAAATTAAACCGTGCATTATAAAAAGCCGCCCCGAACCCCTGGCATTATTGCGTTTAAGAAGAACCACCAACCGGAAAGGAGGGCATCTTTGCAGTAAATCATATCATCTGTGCCGCAAAACTCAAAGCCTTTTTCAACCGTTTCGTCCATGAAGATGAAATAATGCAAAAAGGCGTGGAGACACTGGTTATAACTATGTCTCTCCGCCTTTTTAACAGGTTTTGCATTTAAGTATTTTTCATTTCAGTATCCGGCATTTCTTATGATTCCGTTACAGGTTTTACCTGCCGGGCTGTTTTTTCCGGAAGGCTGTCGCGCGGGATGGTTTTCCGGATAAAGAAAGCAAGGATAAAAGCAATTACGGCCAGATAGGTGGCGACCATAAAGGCATCATTGATCCCCATCACCGTTCCCTGCCTTGCAGCAAGCGCCGCATGAATTTTATCCGCAGGGGAAATTTGTCCAGAGACCATAATTTCCTTCGTATGCGCAATCCCTTTATTCGTCATGACCGAGACAAAAAAGGCCGTCCCGACAGCGCCTGCCACCATCCTGAAGGTGTTCACCATCGCAGTGCCGTATTTATTCATGGCCAGCGGCAGGTCATTCAACCCGGCCGTAAAGATCGGCATCATCAAAATAGAAATCCCGAAACTGCGGATCGTATAAATGGTGACTACATAAGTAAAAGATGTATCCAATTTCAGGCGGGTCAATGCAAAAGTGGTCACAATGGTAATGGCAATCCCGATTAAAGCAAGCCATTTTGCACCGTAACGGTCAAACAGCCGCCCTGTAATCGGCGACATAATCCCCATGATGATGCCGCCCGGCAAAAGCATCAGCCCGGACATAAGCGGCGAGAAACCGCGCACGTTTTGCATATAAATCGGCATTAAAATCATGCCCGAAAACAATGCCATCGTCACAATAATATTAATCGCCATTGTTAGCGTAAACACCGGATAACGGAAAATGCGGAATTCCAAAATCGGATGGTCTATGACCCACTGGCGCCAGACAAACAAGCCGAAAGCAATCACCCCGACTGCCAGCGTCGTCATTACTTCCACACTGTCCCAGCCTTTCGTGCCGCCGGTTGAAAATCCGTATAAAATACCGCCGAAACCGAGCGAAGACAAAATGACACCGATTTTATCGAGTTTCGGCCGGCTCGTTTCCGTCACATTTTTTACAAAAACAAAAGCGAAAATCAAGTCAATGATTGCGATCGGCAAAATGATGAAAAACAGCGTCCGCCACGAATGGTTTTCCACAATCCACCCGGAAAGCGTCGGGCCGATTGCCGGTGCAAAGTTCATTGCGACGCCGAAAATCCCCATCGCAAAACCGCGCCGGTCAGGCGGAAACAGCACGAAAATAACGTTAGTCATCAGCGGAAAAATAATCCCCGCGCCGGCCGCCTGGACCACCCGGCCAATGAGCAGCACAGAAAACCCGGGTGCGACTGCACAAATCAGCGTCCCGGCCGCAAACAGCCCAATCGAGAACAAAAACAGCTGCCTTGTTGTAAAGCGGCTCATAAGGTACGCCGTGACCGGAATGACAATCCCATTTGTGAGCATGTAGATCGTAGAAAGCCAGTTTGCCGTAGAAGCAGAAATGTGTAAATGATTCATAATTTGCGGGAGGGCAACATTAATCAGCGTCTGGTTTAAAAATGCCACCAGTGCGCCGGCCATCATCACCGCAAAAAAAGGGACAATCCTGATAGAACTATTTTTTACATTCATTGTTTCCATTCCAATCCCCCATTCATGATTTTAGTGTAAACGTTGTATACCGGAATTATGCCGGAAATGCAGATGGTTTTTCGTTTGGCAGAAGTTTTGAGGAAAACTCCCGCCACTCGAGCGGGAGAAAGAAAGCGTTTCGATTATTTAGAGAGGGTAAACTTTCGGTACTCTAATTATTTTATTCATTTTAAGCCGGAAGTCAAGAGAAAAGATCACTTAATCAGGGGAAATACAATGGGCAGGGACTATATTATTATTTTGCAAATGAACTGTCCAAGGATAAAATTCTAAAGTTTTCTAAATCCCTGTTTGGATGGGAACAGCCGATGCTTCCTGAGGATCTTTCTTTTTACAAATCGGAGAATCCATGGCTGCTGAGCATTGCACATGAACAAATTGCCTATATATTGACCGATGACCAGTATGAAATTGATCGGTTGAGAAAATAAAAGGCCTTCGCATCAGTTTCGAGGAGGACGGGAAGTAAAACATCTGCCTTTTAAAAGGCGGTGTTATTGCAAGAAAGGTTAACTTGAGAATTTGCATGATGGCTCCATTTTTCACCAGGCCCATAAAAAGGCCGGGGCGATGGCGATAAACTTGCCATATCCCGCGGCCCAAAAGCCGGGAATTGCAAAATAGGAATTGACAAACCCGGCCGGAACTGCCATAATAGCAGGGACAAAAGATGATGAATGCCTTTAAAACAGTCCCGTGAGGCTGGCAAGGTTCCGGATAAATGTGCACTTCCATGCACCTTGCTTTCATTCGGGCAAGGTGCTTTCTTTTTACCAAAAGGGCACTTCCTGGAAAACCCCTGCCTCGCATTTTACCAATCCATTGAGGGGGAGAAATATGGAACAGCATGAAATTCAAGTCAACCAAAAACTGCCATTTCTCAAAAGCCTGCCGCTAAGTTTTCAGCATTTGTTTGCCATGTTCGGTTCGACCGTTCTCGTTCCTGTCCTGTTTAAAGTCGATCCTGCGACCATTTTATTCATGAACGGGATCGGGACGCTGCTTTATATCCTGATAACAAAAGGAAAAATCCCGGCTTATCTCGGGTCCAGCTTTGCTTTCATCTCGCCGGTATTTGCCGTTCTTGCAAAACATGCGGGCCTTACCGGATACAGTTACGCATTGGGCGGATTCCTTGCAGTCGGCATTATTCTTGTCATCATTGCGCTTATCGTTAAAATTGCCGGCACGGGCTGGATTGAGGTTGTCTTTCCGCCTGCTGCAATGGGCGCGATCGTAGCCGTTATCGGGCTCCAGCTTGTCCCGACCGCGGCCCAGATGGCAGGCCTTGTCCAGTCGGGTGCTTCCGTGAAACACTGGAGCCCGGACCCGCAGACCATCACGGTTTCCTTATTAACACTTGCCATTACAGTAGTCTGCTGGGTCACCCTGCGCGGCTTTCTTAAAATCATTCCGATCTTAATCGGGATCATTTGCGGCTACTTGATTTCCCTGGCATTCGGGATTGTCGACCTCAAACCCGTCCAGGAGGCAGCCTGGATTTCATTGCCAACGTACTATCCAATCAAACTGAACTGGTCCGACATCATGATGATTGCGCCGGCAGCGCTCGTCATCATTCCGGAACATATCGGCCACTTAATCGTTACAGGCAATATTGTCAAAAAAGATTTAACCAAGGATCCCGGGCTTGACCGGTCTTTGCTCGGAAACGGAATTTCCACAATTATATCCAGTTTTGTCGGTGCCACGCCAAATACGACGTACGGCGAAAATATCGGTGTGCTCGCAATTACGCGTGTCTACTCAACATGGGTGATCGGCGGCGCTGCGGTCCTCGCCATTATCCTTTCCTTCTGCGGAAAATTGGCGGCGCTCATTTCATCGATTCCGCAGCCGGTTATGGGCGGCATCTCTCTACTCTTGTTCGGCGTCATTGCGGCAAGCGGCCTGCGGATGCTGGTCGAACAAAAAGTGGATTACGGAAAATCACAAAATTTGATTCTGACCTGCCTTGTGCTCGCTGTCGGCTTAAGCGGCGCAACGATCAATATCGGCACCGCCTCATTAAGCGGGATGGGGCTTGCAACAGTTGTCGCCATTATCGCAAGCCTGTTCTTTAAACTGCTGAATTTGCTCCATTTGGAAAACGAATAACTAAAAAGGGGCGCACCAAAAGCCTGAAACTGGCAGATGGGGCGCCCCTTCTGTAATATTGGGCGGTGCGCGGAAACCTGCATACCATTTGCCGGGCCCGCTTTTCCGGCAGCTTTTCGGCGGCCACAAGCACCATTCAAAAATACGAAAAAACCCTTATTTATAAGAAAAAGCCCGGTTTCCCATGACGGATACCGGGCTTTTTCTTTGATTATCGGATCAAGTTCGTTTTAGCCAAATCAATTAATTCATTGGCACGGCCGTTTAATACGGCTTTCAGCATCCACAGCGTAAAGCCGTGTGCTTGTTCATACGTAATTTTAGGCGGCAGGGACAATTCCTGGCGGTTTACGGCAACATCAATCACGGCCGGGCCGTCATGTTCAAATGATTCACGGAGTGCCCCTTCCAGATCAGCCGGGTCTTCCACACGGATCCCCTTCATGCCCATCGCTTCGGCAATGGCTGCATAGTTCGGGCTGTCAAGGCCTGTTCCGGTTTCCGGATAGCCGGCTGCTTTCATTTCCAGTTCAACAAAGCTTAATGCCGTGTTGTTAAAGACAACGACTTTAACTGGCAGTTTATGTTGGCGGAGCGTTAACATGTCACCCATCAGCATGGACAGGCCGCCGTCCCCGCTGAGTGAAATAATTTGTTTGCCAGGTTGTGCAACAGCCGCGCCGATCGCTTGTGGAAGCGCATTGGCCATCGTACCGTGGTTGAATGAACCGAGCAGGCGCCGTTTTCCGTTCATTTGCACGTAACGCGCCGCCCACAATGTCGGTGTACCGACATCGCAAGTGAAGATGGCATCTTCATCCGCCAAATCACTGACCAGTTTTGTCAAATATTGCGGGTGGATCGGTTTGCGTCCCGGTTTGCCAACAGCCAATTTATCAAGATCTTCTCTTACTTTTTGATAAGCTTTGACATGTTTTTCAAGATGCTTGCTGTTGTCTTTTTCCTGAATCATTGGCAGTAAAGCTTCAACCGTATCTTTTACATCCCCGACAACGCCGAGTGTCAGCGGTGTCCGGCGTCCCAGATGTTCGGAACGGATGTCGACCTGCAACACTTTTGCGTTTTTCGGATAGAATTGGCGGTACGGGAAGTCTGTGCCGAGCATCAGCAGCGTATCGCATTCCATCATGGCGTCATAGCCGGAAGAATACCCGATCAAACCTGTCAGCCCGGCAAAGTAAGGATTATCGTATTCCAAAAATTCTTTGCCGCGCAGCGCGACAACCATTGGCGATTTCAGTTTATTGCACAGTTCCATAATTTCGTCATGGGCACCCTGGCAACCCGCACCGCAAAGCAGCGTCACTTTTTTCCCTTCGTTTAAGTAAGAAGCAAGCTGTGTTAAATCTTCTTCCGACGGTTTCACGACCGGTTTGGCAACGTGGACCGGCACTTGCGGCACTGCTACGTTGTCATCCAGGCCTGCAACATCGCCAGGCAAAACAAGAACGGAAACGCCTTGGTTTGCGACCGCCTGTTGCATCGCCATATTTACCATTAAAGGCATTTGTTCCGGGCGTTGTACTGTTTCAATAAAATGCGCACAGTCTTTGAAAATCAATTCAGGCCGTGTTTGTTGGAAATATTCGCTTCCGATTTCACTGCTCGGAATATGGGCGGCAATTGCCAATACCGGCACACGCGACCGGTTGCAGTCATACAGCCCGTTAATGAGGTGCAAGTTTCCAGGGCCGCTGCTGCCTGCGCAAACCGCAATGCTGTTATTTAAGGTAGCCTCTGCGCCGGCTGCAAAAGCGGCCACTTCTTCATGGCGCACGCCGACCCATTCAATCCGCCCTGAGCGCCGGATGGAGTCGAGCACTGCATTTAAAGAGTCCCCGACGATCCCATAAATTCTTTTTACACCTGCATTTAATAATGAATCAATCAGCAAATCCGCTATCGTTTTTGCCATTTGTCAATCCCCTTCTTTTCCATTTATTTTTCGTTAATATCCCCTAAATGCCGACTTTTAATCTCCTAATTCCTTTATTCGCATTGCGGCAAACCTGGCCAATGATCCCTTCTTTCTTCGCTGTTCTTGCACCTTTCGGCATTTGGTATACAAACTGTTATAGTAAAAAATGAATCTGTACTATATTTGTTCATAAAAAGTTCACATTTATATATTAAACCTATATATGTGATGAGAACAAGGTTTTTGCATGAAAAAAATTATAAAATGCTTGTTTTGCACAAAACTGTATTAGTCCATATGTAAAAGATATTAATACACATTTTTAAAGCGGTTGCATTTTTGCCCGCTGCCGCAAAATAGACAAACCCTTTCACATACAATTTGCGTTATGATGGTATTGATGGATGATGAAAGTCCTACGGTGTGATGTCAAGGGTTAAAAACAAGTGAATTGGAAATTTTGTTGGCTCTATGTCGTAAAAATGGCAATACTGAACTAAGCCTCCAGATAATTGGAATAATCTGGAAGTTTTCAAGTTCAGGCTATCGATGATGGTTACCTGGTTACCTCATCGCGTCACCTTCTTTTTCGGCGCATAAATTTGATCGTTGCGGAGCAGCGCATCGATCAGGCGCACCAGTTTTCTTGCCGTTAAGACGAGGGCGCGTTTGTGTGAGTGCTTATGCACCTCACGATATTTCTTTTGGTAAAAGGCGCGGTACTCAGGTTCGTGTCGCCGGACCAGATTGGCAGCCTCAACCAGGTAATACCGGAGATAACGATTGCCTGTACGCGCAAGCATTTTGTCATCAGCCTCAAAATCACCCGATTGGTGGCGGGGCCAGAACAATCCAGCAAATTTTGCGATCGCGGCTTGGTCGTCAAAGCGCTCAATGTCGCCGATTTCAGCGAGAATCCCAGCACAGCTCACCGGGCCTATTCCCGGAATGGTCTGGAGGGTATTCGGGATTCCATCAAGAACGCGGGCAATCGCCTTATCCAAATCCTTGATTTGGCGTTTAAGATGCCGGATGATCTCAATGGAACTGCCCAGGACCAAGTCAATCGAATCCTCCACACATTTAGAAAGCCGGTAAGAGGACCGGGCAGCTTTTTGGATGGATGCGGCCAAATCCTCGGGGTCGCTAAAGCGGCCATGGCCTTTGGTCTGGAGATACATCGCTAAGTCCTCCAGAGGCATTTGGGCAATTTCATCGAGGCTATAGGCCTCAAGCAAAAATTCCGTTATGGCATGGCCAAAGACCGGTGTATCCACTTCAAGGTTAAAGGCACTGAATTTGAAAAACAGATGATTCAAAAATACCTGTTGTTCCCGGGTTAAACTTTGAATCAGGTGATAGCGCATCCGTGTTAACCGTTGAAAGGCAAGGTATTGTTCTGACTGAATCACGGATTTCGGCAATCTCCCGAAACGCAAGCGGTCCGCAATTACCCAGGCATCTTTGGGATCGGTCTTGTCCATCTCGGCATAAGCCTTTTTGAAATTTCTCACCAGCTTCGGATTCAGGGTAAACACCTTTGTACGACGCTGTTTCAGCTCGGGATCTTCATGGAAAAACATTGCCGGGTGCCAACTATACACAGATGTGGCCTCCATGGCGATCTGGATGGTGTCATCCGCCTCCGCATGTTGGAGGATGGCGTCTCTTAACTCAGAGGCACCGGGAAGATTGTTTGTCACCGTTTGGGTGGCCAACGTTTCCCCCATTCCATCCATCAGGCAGGCATCGAGGTTTTTGGAGCTCACGTCAATACCGACAAATAAGGGTATATGATTTCCTCCTCTCTGTATTGGGATCGATGGAATCGGACGCTTCGGGATATCCCCAGATGGCTTGCCGATCTGTCAGCCTCGCGTATGAGAACTCATCCGGGCCGTGGGCTGCCTGGAACTGCTCATTTCCAGCACGGAGATCCGGAGGAACGGCCTACGGGTTAGACGTTCAAGCAAGAACCTGGGGATGCAGACTTTTCGAGTAGTCAGGCTACAAGGAGGGGAAGCATTGACCCAAACGATCCTAAGACCATTATCCGGGAACATCGCGAAGCGTCCAAGTCCGAACTTGTATTCCGGGCGAGCCCGGAATACAAAATCTTATATTCACTTGTCAATGAGCAGCAGAATGAACTGGAAATTGACATCCACTTTGGATTTAAACTTATTATACGAGGAAGGGGTAGAAAGAACCTATAAAGGCTGTGACGGTTATGCCCCTATGTTCGCTTACATGGGACAGGAAGGTTACTGCCTGCATGTTGAGATGCGAAAGGGAAGTGTCCACTGCCAAAAAGGTACACCAAATTTCATCCAAGAAACCATTCAATCTGCCCGGAAACTAACAGATCAGCCATTGCTTTTCAGGCTTGATTCCGGAAATGACAGCCGGGATAATCTCATTATTCTCCTAGAAAACCATGCAAGCTTTATTATCAAACGCAATCCCCGTAAAGAAAAAGCTGAGGACTGGCTGTGCATTGCCCGAAAATATGGGATCTGTTGTGAAGAACGGGAAGGAAAGAAGGTTTACCTTGGATCCATCCCCGAAACCATTCAAATTAAGGA
>NZ_ALAS01000154.1 GCF_000290615.1 Heyndrickxia coagulans DSM 1 = ATCC 7050 | reverse complement strand
GTAACAAACGAAACTTGAAAGCTTTGTTTTGCTTGGCCATATCCATTCACCTCACTTTGTGCGGAAAAATTTCGTATATATTGATTATATCGTAAAAAATCCGTACAATCAATATGAGGTGATCATCATGAGAGAAGAGAAAGAACGTGTAGAAATTCGTATGCCTAAGACGATATTAGAAAAATTGGAGCAATATCAAAAAGAAAATGGGATT
>NZ_ALAS01000153.1 GCF_000290615.1 Heyndrickxia coagulans DSM 1 = ATCC 7050 | reverse complement strand
ATCCAAAAATAAGCGATTCTCGGTTTACTTGGTTTATTTCTCCTATCCGGTTTTCAAAGAACACATACTGAAGGATTGGACCTTCAAAACCGAACAAAACGAAAACGCCAAACTTAATTTCGGAAAACCGAAGGTTTTCCTTTTATGTCTAGCTCAGGGCGCTATCGGCTAGCGTATTTCTACGTCTTCTCCCTACGATAAGCGGGCATCGATTCGCCTTTAAGGCTCATCATGTTTCCTTTATCTCAGTCGAAGACTTCGAAATCTGTACGCCGATGAACGAGCGCCCTACGCTTTTCCCCTTAGAAAGGAGGTGATCCAGCCGCACCTTCCGATACGGCTACCTTGTTACGACTT
>NZ_ALAS01000152.1 GCF_000290615.1 Heyndrickxia coagulans DSM 1 = ATCC 7050 | reverse complement strand
CAAGTCTTTTTTTGTTTATGCACAAAAATTTAGTGCAGGACTCTGCATTTTTCCTTTGCAAAGCTCTGCACTTTTATTTTGCCATACACATGTGCCCTTACCTGGTAGCGTACATCACGCAAATATGTGTAATTTGCCAGTGTATTGCCGCCGCCATATTCAATCGGCCTAACACCCTTAGACTCCATCTTGATTGGATTCATAACACGCAAATCATCAATTATCATTAGAATAGTGGGTTTCCAGTAGATCGATTCAACTATCCCCTTTAGTGCTTGGTAGGTAGGTATTTGATAGGATAATTTTTCACCTCCCATTTTTGTCAACGGGTCAGTAAACAAAGCATATTTGCCATATACCTCAAATTCTATAGAATTCCTCATTTTTCCCCTCCTCTCATTTTTTGGCTTTTTTGATAAATTCAGTATACAATGCGAATCTTTTCTAGTCAAAAAATTATATATTATATGAAGAAAATCTTTCTTTCTGTTTTTGTGTTATGATAATATAGTCGCTGTGAAAGCGCGGATTGAAATATATATTATATGATTTAAAAACCTATCTATTATGATAGGTTTTTAAATTGACAAAAAATCCAATTCGCTGTCATTCTCCACATTCAATCCAAATTCATGATCATATGCACCTTCCTTGAGAGCCAATACTTTACCGTCAAACAAACCTATGATTCCGCCATTTTGCTCAAGCTTTTGTAGTTCCTGACTGTAAAGATTGATCGTGTACTGCTGTGCTTTTTTCATGAGTTTGCCGAGATCTTCAATGGTTACTTTGCTGCTTAATTCGGCTATCACGTCTTTCCCCTTCCCAAAAGGAACAATAACAGAAGTAGTCTTATCATCTATCACACGGAATTTTTCTGCAGCTGTATAAAAACTGCTGCTTAAGAACAACGGAAATTCCTTCTTCGTATTACTGCGATACGCCCTCGCATAACTATAGTGGTTGGGGTCAGCTGTTAACATTTCCACCATATTACTCTGAAGAGACGGAACATCGTAATCCAAACGGGTATTAAGTTCTGTATAAAACTCTTTAAAATATTTTTCCATTGCTTGGGTAGACAGAACATTTCCATTATGGATAGACGGATTATTTTTTAAATCGATAAAAATTCGCTTTGAAATCTCTTTGCCTTTTTTTATTTCCGGGAGCCTGCTTAGATTTTCTTCTTCATGGTTGATCACATACACAAAACCGGTCTCTTTCTCTCCGTGCCGATTGCAACGCCCGGCCGCCTGTGCAATCGAATCCAGGCCGGCTAAGGAACGGATGACACAATCGAAGCTCACGTCGACACCCGCCTCAATTAATTGGGTACTGACACATATTACTTTTTTACCGGTATTCAGGCAGTGCCTTACCTCTTCCAAAATTTGATTGCGGTGGGCTGCACACATAGATGTACTTAAATGGAAAATATGGGTATTATCGTTAGAATTTAAATGATTATATAATTCTTTTACAACACGCTTGGTATTCAATATCACCAGTACACTGGAAACCTCTGTCATTCTTTCCTCAATAAAGCCGGCAAGCTTTTCGGTGTTGAATGATTCATCAGTTGCCCTGTCAACAATTTCAACTCTCTTAAAGGCGTCTAATACGTTTTCCAGATCGCGGATAATCTCCGAATTTGGGCTGACCTGCAATTGATGTTCAACATAATTTAATGCCGGCTGGGTTGCCGTACAAAGAAGAATGCTGGAATGGCAATATGTTTTTAAAAAGTTTAGTGCTTCATTAAATAAGGAAATGCAAGGAACCGGCACTTTTTGCACTTCATCAAAGATTAGCACCGCTTCACTCATATTATGAAGGCGTCTAATATTTCTGCTTCCCTTCGCATAAAAGACATTTAAAAACTGCACCATTGTGGTAAAAATGATTGGAGCATCCCAATTATCCCTTGCCAATTTCAGCCGTTGCTGCGCACTCATAATTCCGTCCTGTTGTTCATCATTCTCATCAGCATCTTCGACGACGTTTGAATGATGTTCAAGAATATTTACATCGTCCTGCAAAACTTTCCGCACTTCCTCAGCATTTTGTTCGATAATTGTCGTAAAAGGCACGACATAAATGATACGCTTTTTGTTATAAAGTTGGGCATGCTTTAATGCGTATCGCAGGCTGGCAAAAGTTTTTCCTCCTCCGGTCGGGATCGAAAGCGTATAAATACCGGACGGTTTCTCGGCAAAAGCATCGCATTGCTCGGACATCCCGGATCTTAATCGGTTGATACGGGCATTAGCGCTCGAATTTTCCTTAAAACTGTCTAAAGTAAGTAACAGTTTTTCATAGTATTGATTAAACAACTTTGCAACTGGAGTATGCTCTATTTCCGGTCTGTTTTCCTCAAACAATCTGGTGTTCGTCCGGTCAGCATCAATTAGCGCACTGAAAATATATTTCGTTAAAAACATCATCTTATGCGCAAGCGGTTTTGATGCATCTTTCATAATAAAGTGCTTTAATTCAATTTCGGCCTGATTCACATAATCAGAAAAGCTTGATGGGCTCATCACTTTTTCAAAAAAGTTTTTCTTTGCCGTTTCAAATTCGTCAATTTCCTTACTTTCAACTCTATTTAAGTACTTTAGTTCCATTTCCGGGCTGATAAAATCCTGCAAATAGGAATGGTGAGAAATGATTGCATTGCCCACCATTTCAGCTAACAATGCTTTATGAGGACTGGTTTTCCCTGAATGGAACATGCTGTACAAAAGCTTCCCTCCGGCAGTAGAATGGTCTACACTCCCTCTTTTCGGCGGGCGATCAGGGTTGTTTACCGCTTCCAAAATATAATTGCGGAATGCGTGTGTATATTTCCCTAAATCGTGAAGTAGTGCAGCAAGCCCGGTTATGTGCTTTACACCAATCTTTTCGCCATAAGTTTCAGCCAAATCTTTCGCTGCCAATAAATGTTCTTCAACTGTTTGTACCTTCTGGTCGCTTTCACGAATATGTGCAATGGACTCCATAAATCTCCTCCTTTTATGTCCATTATATAACAATAAAGAAATTGTTTTTTGAATAAATATAGAACTTTTTCGCCTTCTACTCTCATCCCAAAATCCCCGCAGCCAAACAGCTGCGGGGGTTTTCCTTACATACCTGCCTCCACCCGGGCCGTAAAAAAGGGGGGCAATGCCGATGCCGCCACATTCCCTTTACATGCCCAGCAGTTCTTTAATTTCCTCTTCATTCAGGCTGTTCAGCATGGTTTCGCCCGGCTGGATGACTTTTTCGATCAGTTCTTTCTTTTTCTGCTGGAGTTCGTATATTTTTTCCTCAATGGTGCCGCGGGCGATCAGGCGGATGACCTGGACGACGTTTTTCTGGCCGATGCGGTGGGCGCGGCCGGCCGCCTGTTCTTCCACAGCCGGGTTCCACCACAAATCGTACAGCACAACGGTATCGGCGCCGGTCAGGTTTAAGCCGGTGCCGCCTGCCTTGAGCGAAATCAGAAAGACATTTTTCTCGCCGCTATTAAACCGGTCTGCCATTTCGACCCGCTCGCGTGATGGCGTCTGGCCGTCGAGATAAAAGGAATCGATGCCCTCGCCGGAAAAACGCGACCGGATCAGCTGGAGCATGCTGGAAAACTGCGAGAAAATGAGCATCCGTTTTCCGTTTTCGATTGCCGTATGGGCCAATTCAACGAGCTGCTCGAGTTTTCCGGACTCGCCCCGGTAATTCTCCACAAACAGGGCCGGATGGCAGCACAATTGCCGCAGACGGGTAAGACCCGCGAGAATCTTAATCCGGTTCCGGTTAAAATCCCCTTCAGCCAATGTTTGGGCGGTTTCATGCCGGATTCTGTCCAAATACGCCAAATAAAGTTCTTTTTGCGGTTTCGTCAGCTCGGACAATTGATTCGTTTCGATTTTATCCGGCAGCTCTTTCAACACATCTTTTTTGACGCGGCGCAAAATGAACGGCCGCACCATCCGCGAAATTTTTTCCTTCTCCATTTTCCGGAATTCGGATAGCGGCGGGAAAAAGCCCGGGAGAACCGCCTGAAAAATCGACCATAATTCATCAATGGAATTTTCAATCGGCGTGCCGCTTAACGCAAATCTTCTCCCCGCCTGCACATTCCGGACGGCGGCGGCTGTTTTTGTCGCATAGTTTTTAATCGCCTGGGCCTCATCCAAAATGAGGGTGTTGAATTCCATTTTTTCATACTCCCCGATATCCTGGCGCAGTGTCGGGTATGAGGTGATCAGCACATCCGGCAGCTCGCCCGCTTCAAAAAAGGCTTTCCGCTCGGAAGGCGTGCCGGCAATAACCACTGACGACAGCCCCGGTGCAAATTTTTCAATCTCGCTTTTCCAGTTGTAGATCAAGGATGCCGGCGCTACAACCAAGAACGGATTGATATTCGGATTCGCTTCTTTTTCCGACAGCATGTAAGAGATGCTCTGCAATGTTTTCCCGAGCCCCATGTCATCAGCCAGAATCCCGCCAAGACGGTAATAAGCAAGCGACTTGAACCATTGGAACCCGGTCACCTGATAATCACGCATCTTCGCCTGAAGCCCTTTTGGCAGTTCAAAATCCGTATCTTCCGGATTTTTCAGCTGCTGGACAAGCTTCCGGAACGCTTTGCCAAATTTAACGGCGTATTTATCACGCGTTTTCATCAGCTCTTCCACCTGGAGCCCGCGGTAAACCGGGACTTTGAGGCGGTTGTCTTCAAGCTCTTTTTTCGAGACATGCAGTTCATTAAGGAGCTGCCCGATATGTTCGAATGCATCGCTTTCGAGGGAGACAAAAGCCCCGTCCGGCAGCCGGTAATACCGTTTTTTCTCGATGACGGACCGGAGCACATTGCGGATTTCTTCTTCATCAATGCCGTCCATGTCAAAATTGACTTCCAGAAAATTTCCGCTCGTATCCATATCCACCGATGTAACCGGCGTGTAGCGGCTTGTCTGAAAATACGATTTTATCCCGCCTGCAATATACACTTCCGCTTCTTCTTCAAGCTGCGGTAGAATAGTAAAAATAAATTCGTACAGCGCTTCTTCATCGTCTTCCAAATACAGCTGTTTGCCGTTATATTTGAGCGGGGACTGTTCAATCATCGTCATGATTTTCTGTTCTTTTTCCACATCGCGCAGCAAAATTTTATCATCATCGGCGGTCTCTTTGTCCGTAAACGGATCAATGACACGGGAGCCGTAATGATGTTCAATCCGGAGCGTAATTTTTTCGTCTTCGTTGTCCATGAAAATTTTCGTTTGCAGTTTTGGCTGGACGATTTTCCCTTTTATTTCATTTGTAAGCTTTACTTTTCCGATCCGCTTCAGGCCTGGCAGCACATTGGAAAGGAACGGGCTTATCTGCTCTTGCCGGATCTCTACTTCATCGCCGCTGTTTTTGTAAAAATCTTCGAGCGCCTTTAAGAGAACAAGTTGCTCATCGGGCGTTTCATAAAAAACCCCTTTGTAAAATGCAAGCCCGTATTGTTCAAACAAAAGCAGGTCCCTTAAGCTCTTCAGCTGCAGTGAAAAGCCCGGGCCGCCCTGTCTGTTGCCGTCAAGCCGGAAAGAAAGCGGCAGTTCTTCTCCCGGTTGCACCGTAATCGAGTCTGAGGCATAACGCCCATATTCAAATTTGCACTTGCGGTTTGCCAGCTTTTCTATGAGCGGCCTTGCGATAAACGGAGGAATAACCAGTTCCCGCTCAAATGTATATCTGTACCAATTATCGATAGAAGCCTCGTACAGTTGCTGGGTGGAAAGCATAAAAAGCAGCATCTCCACAATTTCATGATCTTCTTTTTCAAACTCATATTCATCCGGATCATAAGTGAAGTTTTTCGTAAATTCATGCGGGTTCCCGTGGCTGACATGGCCAAGGAATTCTTTTATGTTGCGCACCACATATGTCCGGCCGGGCCCGATTTTAAATTCAATGGTTAAAAAGTGGTCAGAGCCAAAGCCGGAAATGTTCGTAGCTTTTAAAAAATATTCAAGACGGAGCGGCTTTCTCGCGGCATGGTGTTTGGTTTCCATCATGCTTTGCTGAAGGCCGGAAAAAATATTCATTAATTGTAAAGTTTTCATATTCTGGTGCGTCTCCGGAACATCGCCAATATCCGGTTCCGCCACCTCTTCCTCCCTATTTGCAATCGCAAGCATGGCCGCCACTTCATGCTTGCACTCGCCGTATTGTGCAAATGCCGGGCACGTGCATTCGTTTGCAAATCCCCCGAATTCTTCGTCATACCGAACGGTGACGTAATAGGTTTTGGATCCTTTTACGATTGCCGTCCAGGTAAATTCCATAGTAGAATCAGGTATCAATTTTTTTACCCGTCCTTCAAGGTAATACCTCATTCCTCTGCGGAAAATAGCGGGGGAATACATATCTTCAACATCTTCTTCAAAAAGCAAAAGCTCAACCAATTCAGATCATCCTGTTCGTATTTTCTCCTGGGTACTATTATACAATAACAGGCACATAAATACATTTTTTGCCCAAGTTGAATCGTTTGTAGATTGCGTTGGATTATTTTAATATAAAAAAGATATGACATCAATAAGGAGGAATCCCCATGGTAAAGACAACATCGCCGCGTGAAGCGCACTATGATATCGATCCGGTCTATTTGGAAAGATGGTCACCGCGTTCTTTTTTGGAAAAAGAAGTACCGGAAGAGGTGCTTTTGAGCTTGTTTGAAGCAGCGCGCTGGGCGCCGTCCGCTTATAACCACCAGCCTTGGCGCTTTATTCTTGCACGTACAAAGGAAGACAGGGAAAAGATTCTGTCGTTTCTCGGAGAGTACAACAGGATGTGGTGCAAGAACGTCCCAGCATTTGCGCTCATTCTCTCGAAAACGGAAAGTGAAACCGGCCCGATCGGTTCACATGCTTTTGATGCGGGCGCAGCATGGGGATATCTTTCCCTTGAAGCCGTCAGAAAAGGGCTCGCCACGCATCCGATGACGGGCTTTGATTTTGAAAAAGCACGTGAAGTATTGAACATCCCGGCCGATTATGCAATTGACGCCCTTATTGCCATCGGGTACCGCGGTGAAAAAGAGGCACTGCCTCCTTCCCTGCAGGAAAGAGAGACGCCTTCTGCACGCAGGCCTGTGAAAGAATCGGTTTTCGAGGGAAGTTTCGGAAATCCGGTAAAATAAAGTCGGCAGAAGGGATCCGGAGCTTGACCAAAGCAACAACGAATCCGGCAACGGCCGTGGGAAAGCTGTTTTCAAATGGAAATGGAACATCGAAAAAAAGCGGTGAGCCTGGCTTGCCGCTTTTTTAATGTTTTGTTCACAAATGTGAAATATATCACAAATTCTTGTCAACTAGCCGGAATCCATTGTAATTCCGTTGCCAACGCTGTATTCTAAAAATGTAAGATATGTGAAGGAATTCACATTAAATCATCATTATTTATCTTGAGGAGATGTTCAAAATGAAATGGTATCATGATTCCAAAGTCAGCATTATCTGGGCAATCATCCGCATTTGGCTCGGCATTCAATGGCTGGAAGCAGGTTTCCATAAATTGACAGGAGGGTTTGACGCTTCCGGATTTTTAAAGGGGGCTCTGGCAAAAACGGCTGGCGAAAATGCCGAAGTTCAAGGCTGGTACGCAGCGTTCCTCGCCCATTTTGCCGTACCGAATGTCCACGTTTTTAATGTGCTGATTCCTTATGGGGAATTGCTGGTCGGCCTTGGCCTGATTGTCGGGCTGGCAACCATCCCGGCATTAATTGCAGGCGCGTTTATGAACCTGAATTTTATGCTTGCCGGCACAACGAGCACCAACCCGGTCCTTTACACCGTCGCCATCATTCTGTTGTTTACAGGCAGCGCATCTTACTACTGGGGACTTGACCGTATCGCCATCCCGGCAATAAAAAATTATTTCCAAAACCGGGCCCATAAACCGCGCCCTGCCCATTAACCGGTCCATTTCAAAGCAAACCTTTTCCGGGTTTGCTTTTTCATTTTGGCTTTAAACTGTTTAATTCCGCATACAAGGGGAAAAGTACAAACATACGAAAAAAGAAAGGGATGTGGTGGATGATGAAAAAATCAATGGCCATGACAGCAGTCGCTTTAGGTGCTGCCTATTTATTACGGAATAAAAGATCACGCAGCAAACTGATGGACCAACTGTCTAACTTTGCAGGCGCGAAAAAATAAAAAATCCCGGCCTCCCAAAAACGGGAGCCGGGGTTTTTTATGCAGCCGGTTCACATTCCGGGGCGGGACTTTTATATTCGTGTCTCCACCGGCTAAAATATCCGGCGTTTACATCTGCCAAAGCCGGTTGGAATTTCTAAACAAATATTTGCATGGTCATTCACCACAGCAAAATTTCCAGACCGAAACTTTTATATTCGTGTCCCCCGGCTTAAAAGCAAAGGCGGTTAGAATTTCTAAAAAATATTTGTATGGCTTTTTTACCCCGGCAAAAACCCAAGTTCCTCGTGTCTCCCACGGCTAAATATACGGCGTTCACATCCGTTAAAATTCCAAACAAATATTTCCAGCCCATTCATCTGCCCGAAATTTCCGGGCCATCCGGCTGCAAATTTCTAAGCAGCGGGGTTGTCTTGCCAGATCTTTCCGGCCCGTCTATTTGTTTCCGCCAAGCTTATATACCGGCACAACCATCCGAAACAGGATGGTTTACATTTTTTTCAAAAGCGGTGTTTGTTTCAAAGCGGACAAGTCTTTTGCCCCGATTCCGAACATGGCAATCTTCAGCTCAAGCTCTGTTTGTTCATAAGTAGAAAGCAGCGCATCCACTGAATGTACTGCGTCGTGCAACAGTTTTCTTCCGAATCCCGCCAAGTCGGCTCCGAGGGCGATGGCTTTGGCGGCATCCACCCCGTTTTTCAAGCCGCCGCTTGCGACCAAAGTGCCTTGCAGCCCAAGGTTGCGGGCCTGGGTAAGGCACTCTGCCGTCGGGTTTCCCCAGCCCGAAAATGCCTCTGCTGCCGCTTTTTTCAACGGATCGGACGTTAAATATTTTTCCACCTGGCTCCACGATGTCCCGCCTGAGCCGGCAACATCAACAAAAGAAACGCCAACGGAATAAAGTTTTTCAGCGAGGCGGCCGTTGATGCCCCAGCCGACTTCTTTGGCGCCGACCGGGACTTCCAGGCGGCTGCAAATGTCTTCAATTTTCACAAGCAGATCTTTAAAATTCGTATTGCCGCCCTTTTGGAAGACTTCCTGCAAGGAGTTAAAATGCAGGATCAAGGCATCCGCCCCGGTCAGTTCCACAATCCGGCGGCACTCGTCAATCCCGTAGCCGTAATTCAGCTGGACGGCGCCAAGATTGGCCAAAACCGGAATATGCGGCGCAACATCCCGCACCTGAAAAGTATACGCCTGTTCCGGGCTTTCCAATGCAGCCCGTGTCGACCCTAACGCAAAGGCCCAGCCTCTTTTCTCTGCCGCCTGCGCCAGGTTCCGGTTAATGGTGCGGGCCTGGGCAGTGCCGCCGGTCATGGAACTGATCAAAAACGGGGCTTTCAACGGTTTGCCGAGAAAAGCCGTTTCCGTCGAGATTTCTTCAAAATCCAGTTCAGGCAGCGCCTGATGTTCAAAACGATATTTTTCAAAGCCGGTTGTTATATCTTTCCCGGCAACATTCTCCTCAAGCACAACACGGATATGTTCCGCTTTCCGCTTTGAGATAGATGAATCTTCCATTTTCACGTCACCTTTCGTATGGAAGCCATTCCTTCCTGTATCGGTTTGCAACCAGAAGCCGTTTCTGGCTTTACCCGGCATTTTCATCAAGCTCTATGCCCTCATCGCCTCTGCGAATTTTCTTGTAATCAGCTGCGGCCTTGTAATGGCTGAACCCACCACAACTGCAAACGCCCCGAATTCGAGCGCTTTTTTCGCTTCAGCCGGCGTATTGATATGCCCTTCTGCAAAAACGGGAATCGCCAAGGCTTCCACAAGCTTCTTGAGCAATGCAAAATCGGGCCCTTCCTGTTTCGGAGAATAGGAGGTGTAGCCGGAAAGCGTTGTGGAGACACAATCCGCACCGAGCCTTGCTGCCTGTAATCCTTCTTCATACGTCGAAATGTCGGCCATCACCGGTAGGCCGGCTTCATGGATATATCCGATTAAACCGGAAAGCGTTTCGCCGCCCGGGCGTTTCCGGCCGGTTGCGTCAAGCGCGATCATATCCGGTTTTACGGCAAACAGCTCGTCAATTTCTTTTTTTGTTGGGGTAATATACACTTCTGAACCTTCGTAATCCCTTTTGACAATGCCAATGACAGGCAGACCTGTTTCTGCTTTGATGGCCCGGATATCGTCAGCGCTGTTTGCCCGGGTGCCGGCCGCTCCGCCTTCTTTTGCTGCGAGCGCCATTTTCGACATGATGAACGGGCTATGCAAAGGTTCATCCTCCAGCGCCTGGCATGACACAATCAGCTTTCCTTTTACCTTGTCAAACATTCCAAATCCTCCAATATCCGTTTAGTCCTCGTCTTTGATGTCCGGATCTTCCGGAAGCGGTTCATTCAGCCATTCTTCCACAAGCTGCCTGTATTTTTCGAGCTGTTGCAAATAAATATCAAACTGATCCCGGTTAATCAAATACTGCTCTCCATCATGCACGGCGCGTATGCGTCTTTGCAGGATCAGTTTCTCAATCACCGGTTCCGGCAAAGACAGATATTCCGCTGTTTCCTGAATGGTTAAATACATTGCAGGCACCCCGATTCATCTTTTTTTGGAATACGGAAAATACAACGAGGCTTTCAATCCCGGATCATATTCACTACACAAAATGAAGCCGGATTAACAATAGAAGGGGCCAGATTACGCCATTTTATATCAGCCCGTGTGCGGAAAAAGCGGCACAAAAGCCTGTCCTGATTAATTTGCGGATGCCGCATTCGTTCCGGCACGGCCTTCTAAGATTATTATATCATGCATGGAGTTGATGTTCTTCCATCCAATACACTTCCCGGATATTGATTTGCCTGCGGAGTTTGCGGGCAGTCTCCCTTGAAATTCCCCCCCGTTCAAACAGCGCCTGCACAGCGTTTCGCTCGGCCTGAAAAGCCTTTTCCTGCAGATCCCTTTCCATCTGGGTATACTTCAGGGATGCCTCCATATTTTTCGGCTTGTTCAAAATCCGGATAAACTTCCGGTATTCACTGATGACAAGAAACGAAATTTCCCTGTTTTCCTCTGTCATTCCCGATTTAATGGCCCGGATCGCCGCTTCCGCCATTTCAATTTTAATTTGCCTGATTTTCGCATAACGGTTAATCCGCTGTTTGCGGCGTCTTTCCTTATTCGGGTAAAAGAGGAAAAGGAACCGGGTGGCGCCTTTCCGGAAAAGGGTCCATAAATTCAAAAACCTGAACTTCATTTTATCGGTAACGGCAATTTCCATCCGGTGAATATATTCAAGGAACAAAAAAGCCATCTCCTGGTCAATGCGTTTTGATTTCATCAAAGCATTAATATAATCCGTTTCCGCCTCCAGCGCCTTCATCCTTGTCTCCGTTTCAATCCGTTTGAATTCAAGTGAATCTATTTCACTTTTTTCCGCTTTTAATTGATGTAGCATATTTTGATAGTTGTCAATCACAGCCGCTGCCGCTTCCCGGTTCTCGTCATTCACTTCCTCACGCACAGACTGGACTGCCGCTTCCTTGATAAAGATTGAAGCATTTTTTTCCGCTTTACGCTCTGAACGATCTGCCTCATTTCCTTCCCGCTTCGCCAAAAGAGGCAGGAACACACTTGCGATCACAAGCGTCAGCAGGATGACACCGGCCGCAATAAAAATCAGCAAAGAACGATACGGAAAAGGAGCTCCGCTTGCAATGGTGTACGGAATAGAGAATGCGCCGGCCAGCGTAACCGCCCCCCGGACGCCGGATATCGTTGTAATCGCCGTATGCTTTAGGGAAGGCTTTGCAAGGCGCTGTTTTTTTGACTTCCATCCGACCCACCACACGGCGTACACCCAGAGAAACCGGAGCAGCAAAAGGGCGGCCGTGACCACAACGATATACAAAATCACCGTGCCGTTATTAAAATCCGGGCTTGTCCAAATTTCGCCGAGTACTGCCGGCATTTGCTGGCCTAAAAGGACAAAGACAAGGCCGTTTAAAATATAGGATAAAACTGTCCAAGTACTGCGCGAAACGATCTGGTAGGAAAGATTTGGGGACTGTTCCCGTTCACGCTCAACGGCATGGACCATTCCGCCGGCGACAACCGCCAAAATGCCAGATAAATGAAAATGTTCCGCAACAAGGTAAATGAAAAACGGAGTTAAAATTTGGATGAGCATATGGATCGTGACATCTTCCATCCCGAGGCGGCGAATCAGCACCCTGAAACGGATAATGAAAAATGCCAGCAATGCGCCGCCTAAAAAGCCGCCGATCGAGATGAGCAAAAAACTGGCGCCGGCTTCAGCAAGCGAAAACGACCCAGTGACCGCTGCCGCAATCGCAAATTTAAATGCAACAAGGCTGGATGCATCATTTAATAGCCCTTCTCCTTGCAGCAGGTGCATGATCACGCGTGAAATTTTTACCCGCTCGGAAATGGCGCTGACTGCTACAACATCGGTCGGGGATAAAATGGCGGCCAGGGCAAATGCTGCCGCAAACGGGAGTGAGGGAATCATCAGATGGGTAATATACCCGACCGCAAACACCGTGACAAAAACAAGCCCGAGCGCAAGCAGCAAAATCGGATTCCGCAGCCTCCACATGGCTTCGCGGGATACGTTTCTTCCATCATGAAACAACAGTGGTGCGATAAATAACACGAAAAACAATTCCGGTTCAAGCGGGACATGCGCCCCGACCGGCACGGCTGCAAACGCAAGACCGAGGGCAATTTGAATAAGCGGCACCGGAATAAATGGGATAAAATGATTTAAAATATCGGAGATGCCAACAAGCAAAAGTAAGATCAATAAAATCAGAAACATGTTCATATGGATATTTTTCCCCTTATCCTCTTATGTTTATTAAATCCACTAATACAACTATACCCAAATATCCGTGAAAAGCGTGTAAAAAAACGAGCTGTAACGAAATTTTTGGCGGTGATGGCAATATCTTGATAATTTTATGTTAACGCGGACCGGCCGTTGCTTCAATCTTTTATCTGCCGAACAGGCCACCATCGCCGCACGTTAAAAAATATTAGAGAATGAAAAAAGACCGGCATGCCTGGCCGGTCTTTTTTTGTTACCTTATTTGCTTTATACAAAAGGCTTTGTTCGCTGCATTATCCGTTTTTCTGTGCAACAGGCCGTTTCCATAACCCGAGAATCAGGCCGGAAACAATTGCGCCAATGATAATGGAGACAAGGAACAAGACCGCATGGTTGGCAAGGAATACAACGAAAATCCCGCCGTGCGGAGCCGGTATGTTAATGTGCCAGAATTGTGTCAGCCCACCGGCTATCGCCGAACCAACAATGCTTGAACCAATGACACGGAGCGGATCTGATGCTGCAAACGGGATTGCCCCTTCCGTAATAAAGGACAGCCCGAGCACATAGTTTGTAATGCCCGCTTCTTTTTCCTGATTCGTAAATTTATTTTTGAAGAACGTGGTGGCAAGCGCAATCGCAAGCGGCGGTACCATCCCGCCGGCCATTACGGCAGCCATCATCATGCCGTTCGTGTTGCCGCTCGACGTAAATACACCGATCGCAAACGTGTAAGCCGCTTTGTTGAACGGGCCGCCCATATCGATGGCCATCATGCCGCCCAGAACGATGCCGAGCAGTACGGCATTGCCCGTGCCAAGGTTATTCAAACCACCGATTAAACCGGTGTTGATCCATTTGAAAATCGGGTCAAAAATATAGTACATCAATCCGCCGGTAAGCAAGAGGCCTAAAACCGGGAAAATCAAAATCGGTTTTAATCCATTCAGCGCCTGCGGCAGCCCTGCAAATACTTTTTTCAAAAAGACGATCATATATCCGGCAAGGAAACCGGCTGCAAGTCCGCCGAGGAAACCGGCATTCGATCTGGACGCAAGATAGCCGCCGACCATACCAGGCATGAGAGCCGGGCGGTCGCCAATGCTCGATGCGATAAATCCGGCCAGAATCGCAATCAGGAAGTGGAATGCCCCTGTATCGCCGCCTGCAATCGCACTCAGCATTTTGAAAATCGTGTTGTGTTCACCGGCTGTTCTTTCAATCAGGAACGAAATCGCAAGCAAGATCCCGCCGCCGACAACGAATGGCAGCATGTGCGAAATCCCGTTCATCAAATCTTTGTAAATGGTTCCCCATACCGACTTTTTCTCCGCCGGCCCGTCGTCCTGGCTGCGGTCCGTGCTGTCTGCATGGTAAACAGGCGCATTTTGTGCCAGTATCCGGTTGATCAAGTCTTCCGGCTTGCGGATGGCATCGCTGACAGGCGTTTGCAGGACGTGTTTGCCGTCAAAGCGCGCCATTTCAACTTTCTTGTCGGCTGCGACAATGACCCCGACAGCGCGGTCAATTTCATCTTTCGTCAGTTCGTGTTTGACACCTTCCGAGCCGTTTGTTTCCACCCGGATCGGAATGCCCATTTCTTCCGCTTTTTTCTTCAAAGAATCTTCCGCCATATACGTATGGGCGATCCCGGTCGGACAGGCGGTAACAGCAACGATCAATTTGTCATCCGAACCGTTGCCGGCACCCGTTTCCGCTGCTTCTTTTCCTTCTTTTTCCGCTTGTTTTTCATCGAACAGCCTTGCCACTTCAGCCGGCGTTTCAGCCTGTTTCAATTGCTGTACAAACTCCTGGTCGATCAAAAGCCTCGACAATGCCGCCAATGTTTGCAAATGCGTATCCGCTGCGTCTTCAGGCGCTGCAATCATGAAGAATAAATAGGATGGCTGGCCGTCCAGCGCCTCGTAATCGACGCCTTTTTTGCTGCGCCCGAATACGACTGTCGCTTTATTGACCGCTTTTGTTTTTGCGTGCGGCATTGCGATTCCGTCGCCGATTCCTGTACTCGACTCCTGCTCGCGTTTTAAAATCATTTCTTTAAAAAGAACCGGGTCATTGATGCGGCCGCTTTTTGACAGGCTTGCAATCAATTCGTCAATCGCTTCTTCTTTTTTCGTCGCCTGCATATCCATAACCATGGTCTCCTGGACCAATAAATCGGTTATTTTCATTTTAGTTCACTCCTTTTTCCAGTACAGAAAACAATACATCTTATCATGGCATCCAAACCGGGTGCTGAAGAGCCATTTGTTATTTTGTTTCAACTGCGTGCTTTTATCATGGCGGAGGAAAAACTTCTTTATGCTCCGCTTTGCTCACATATCACCTTCGTTTTGCTTAAAATGGAAGATTTTAAGGAATCCGGCAATTCATCCGTGACAATGGAAGCCTCCGAAATGTCAAACATCTTGCAAAAAGCCACTTCCTGAAATTTGCTGCTGTCTGCAAGCACATAACATTGTTCGGAAAGTTCTTTTGCCCGCCGCTTGATCAATGCTTCTTCCGGGTCCGGCGTGGTAAAGCCCATTTCAAGGTCTACGCCGTTTGCGCCGAGAAACGCTTTGTCAAACCGGAAACTGTTTAATGTCTGCATGGCGACACTGCCGATCACCGCCCTCGTTGTTCGTTTCATCATCCCGCCGAGAAGGTAAGATTTGATTTTTTTCTCGACAAGCGCCTCCACATGCGGGATCCCGTTCGTGACAACGATTACATTATTCCCCTCTATATAAGGAATCATTTCAAGCGTTGTCGTTCCGGCGTCCAAATAAATGCAGTCATTGTCACTGATCATTTTTGCTGCTAATTGAGCGATGATTCTTTTCTGTTGAACGTTTTTGAGCGTTTTCGTATCCATATCCGGTTCTTCGCTTCTGCGTTGCAAAATCGATGCGCCGCCATGGATGCGCCTGAGCAGATTCATCGCTTCCAGGTCCTGAAGATCGCGCCTGACCGTTGATTCTGAAGCATTAAGCAGGTTAACCAGCTCCTGCACTTTTACGATATGGTTTTCTTGCAAATGTTGCAAAATGATTTGATAGCGTTCTTCTGCTAACATCTTCATTCCTCCGTCTGATGTTATTTTATCATATACTTAATCATAATCAACCGTTTTCAATCAAAAAATATCATTTTTCTTCAAAACAAATCATATTTCTGTCACATTTTGTCGTAACAGCCTCATTTTACTTATTCTCCCCCGAAAATTGAACGTTTTTGAAAAAGTATGGATGATGCGATGAAAAGGTTTTCTTTTTTGCAAAAATAAGTTATGATGGAGTTGTGTTTGTTATACTTTTCACAAAAAGAGGAGGCATTTTTATGACGAAAATCATTACCTCTCCAAGCAAGTTTATACAGGGCCCCGATGAATTGTCCAGGCTTTCGGCGTATACGGAAAGGCTTGGCAAAAAAGCGTTTATTATTGCGGATGAATTTGTCACCGGCCTTGTCGGCAAAACGGTTGAAGAAAGCTATGCCGGCAAAGAAACGGGGTATCAAATGGCATTATTCGGCGGCGAGTGTTCTAAACCAGAAATCGAACGGCTTTGTGATGCCTGCAAATCCCAGAAAGCTGATGTCATGGTCGGAATCGGCGGTGGAAAAACATTGGATACCGCAAAAGCAGTCGGGTATTACAACAACATCCCGGTGATTGTCGCGCCGACCATCGCTTCCACCGATGCCCCGACAAGCGCCCTGTCTGTCATCTACAAAGAGAACGGCGAGTTTGAAGAATACTTGATGCTGCCGCTGAACCCGACGTTTGTCATCATGGATACGAAAGTGATTGCCTCTGCCCCTGCCCGCCTGCTCGTTTCCGGCATGGGGGATGCGCTTGCGACGTATTTTGAAGCGCGTGCCACTAAGCGGGCAAATAAAACGACGATGGCCGGCGGACATGTTACGGAAGCGGCGATTACGCTTGCAAAACTTTGTTATGACACGCAAATTTTGGAAGGGTTAAAAGCGAAACTGGCAGCAGAAAAACATCTTGTTACGGAAGCAGTGGAAAAAATCATTGAAGCGAATACGTATTTGAGCGGAATCGGCTTTGAAAGCGGCGGACTTGCTGCGGCACATGCGATCCATAACGGGCTTACCGTGCTTGAAGAAACCCATAGCATGTACCACGGCGAAAAAGTGGCATTCGGTACCCTCGCCCAGCTGATTTTAGAAGATGCGCCGAAAGCGGAAATTGAAGAGGTGGTCTCCTTCTGCCTGAGTGTCGGACTTCCCGTCACGCTCGGGGATTTGGGCGTGAAAGAACTCAATGAGGAAAAGCTCCGGAAAGTGGCTGAACTTTCCTGCGCGGAAGGCGAGACGATTTATAACATGCCGTTTGAAGTCACCCCTGACCATGTGTATGCAGCAATCGTCACTGCTGATTCCGTAGGGCGGTATTATAAGGAAAAATGGGCATGATGGAAAAAAGGCTGCTCCCGGTTCCGGGACAGCCCTTTTTTGGAATTTCACTGTAATCCAGTTGTACAGATTTTTTCTTCCAGCTCGTCTTTTTCAGCTGCTGATAACAGGTTTTCAGCCATTGGAAACAGGACGTTTTCTTCTTTGAAAAAATGGCTTGTGAGCAGCTCATACATTTGAACGATATAGGAAGCAAGCATTTCGGCCTGGCCTTCATCCATGATTTTTGTGCCATTCAAGAAAATCTCAATATATTTTTCTGCTTCATCATGCTCGTATTCCATCACGGCGATCGGCCCGTTTTCGCGTCCAATGTAGCGGGCCATCATGGTAAACAGCACATTTTCTTCCCGTTCGGCATGGTGTTTCAGCTGTGCGGAAAAGGATTCAGTCCCTTTCCGCAGCGCGCCAAGGGCTTCTCGTTTATTTTCGAGTTCACCGTTTATCATCTGCTCTGCCGTTTCATACAATGCGCGTTTTAATTCATTCAAGTGCCCATGCTCATTTTTCAACTGGTTGAGGCCTGCGCACAATGCAACATCAGCCCCGCCGCTAATCATGGCACAATGTGGCATTTCCATGTTAATTCCCTCTTTCTTTGCCATTTCCTTTATTTTAAACAAGATGGCGTAAAAATGGCGTGATACAGATCATAGTTTGCAAATTTGTCTTATTTGGCAGAATCCGTTCAGGGCGACCCAAACTGTTTTAAAAAAGACAGCCTGCCTGTAAGATGCATCACGAAAAGCCAAAAGCCGAACCGTTAAAACTATTTTAGAATGGGGCTAATCCAATTGAAGAAAAAGAAGCAGGAAAAGGGACAGGAAGATTTTGGAAGCGTGATGTTTTACTGTAAACGTTGCAACAAGACTTTTGATATGGAATGGGAAACGATTTGGGATATGCAGGAGTTGACGCACGGCTATGTCGGGTATCATTTGTATGATACCTATATTTGTTGCCCGGATTGCGGCGAACTCGCTGAGGCACTGGAAGAGCCCGGCCCGAATCCATTTTAAAGAAGGGTGCCTGCCTTCTGCCGGCGGGCACCCTTCTTTTTACGACAACACCAGTTTCTCAATTGCATAGGCGACGCCGTGTTCGTTGTTCGTGCGCGTTTCGAAATCGGCAATCGCCTTTACTTTCGGGACGGCATTGCCCATCGCCACCCCGCAGCCGGCGTATTCAATCATGGTCAGGTCATTTTCATTATCGCCGATACAAATCACTTCCTCGCGGCGGATGCCGAGATGGCTGGCAAGGAGTTTCACAGCATTGCCTTTGCTCGCATCTTTATGCAAAATTTCATAATAAAACGGCATGCTTCTGACCATCGTGTACTTCTCCTGCACCCAGTCCGGAATCGCTTCAATCGTCCGGCTCAGCTTCTCCGGCTCGTCAATAAACATCACTTTCGGAATCACCATATCCCGCGGCAGCTCTTCCAATGTCCGGTAATGCACCGGCATCTGCGTCAAATAAGATTCCACAACCGTATAAGGACTGAGATCCCGGTTCGGCGTATACAAATGTTCCGGGTCAAAAAAATGCATCGGCGTTTTCAGTTCGAGGCTGAGCCCGTACAGCCGCACCAAATCGCCGTAACCAATCGACCGTTCCGCGACAACCCCGTTCGTATGCGTATTTTGCACGAGCGCGCCGTTATAGGCAATGACATAATCATCTTCTTCATTCAGCAATAAATCTTCAAGAAAGCGGCGGACGCCCCCGATCGGCCGCCCCGTGCACAGCACGATTTTGACGCCTTTCTTTTTCGCTTTATGTAAAGCTTCCCGGACTTCCGGAGTGACTTCATGCTGGTCGTTTAAAAGCGTTCCGTCCATATCAATGGCAATCAATTTATACATATTTTTCTGCTCCTTGGTGATGAAAAAATTTCATATGGTTTTATCATAATACACTCAGCCGGTAAAATCCATTTATGTAACTAATTTACAAATCATGCATCGCCCAAACTTATTTTTTTAATAAATGCCGGATGGAAAAAACGGGATGGTACAAAAGCATCCACGGGCCGGAAAAACGCATGACCGCCCTGATTTTTTCACGGTAATCTTTCCGGTAGCAATGGACCTTGCAGTTGGAACACGCGCTTTTTTCCTCGCCAAACCGGCAATAGGAAAGCCTTTTTAAGCAATAGTTTTGTAAATCGAGGCATTCTTCGCAAAGCGTCTTGCGGTGGTGTTTTTTCCGGCAGTAAATGGCAATCATTTGTGACACGGTTTCCTTTTCTTTTTGGATGACCGGCCCGTTGTTTAATTCCCTTTTTGGCATGGCGATCGACCTCCTGTTTTCACCATACCACAGCCACAGAAAAGCAATTTTAACGATTTTTCTACAATGCACACAAAAATGCCGTAAAGAACAAAAGCCTTTACGGCATTTCTATGTACCTTTTAACAAACGGTAAAAAATGGGCGCCACCTTCTTTAAAAAAGATTATTCCCGGTTCCCTGATTTCATTTTTACCCGCATTACCCAGTCATCGAGGCCGATTGTCTGGGCCGGCGGGACTTCCATGCTTTCGACTTGATCCATATTGGCAACGGAGACAGAGGAGTAAAGATTTTCTGTTTTGGCATCTGTCAATTGAAAGGAAAATTCCATGAGCGGAGTTCCGGCGGTAATGTGATCGCCTTCTTTGACCATGATCACAAATTCTTCGCTTTCCATAGCGGCTTCTTCTGTATTGAGGCGGATTGTAATTTCAAGCCCCTGGTCTGTCAATATACTGATGGCGTTGTTTTCCGGAGAAATGTGCGTAATTCTTCCTGCTGCGGGCGAATGCACCCTTCCTTCAAGCGGTTGGATGGCAATGCCTTTACCCGGCTTGCCCGTATCTTTGCACGGAATCATATTGCCGGCTATCGGGGAAACAAGTGTAACCACTTTTGAATTTTTTCTTTTCAGCCAGTTGAACATCTCACAACACCTCCTTTAGTCAGTAAAATCTGTATTTTTCACTTCTATTATACACCTATTTTGAAACACTGTCTTGTTTGGCGTCAGGAAACTTCACATCTTTTTGGAAAAACTTCTTATTCTATTATATGTATGGACAAACGAAAAGGGCCCGCGCCGGACCCTTTTCGAAAAATTTTTACCGGTCCATGCCGCTGTGATGCACGTGCTGCGGCTGGTTGTTCCGGTTGAATGTTGATTTTTTTCTGCGCGCAAAGTAACGCTCCTTCCGCGCATGGAAGCTTTGCTCAATTTCTTCAAGCGACCGCCCCTTCGTTTCCGGGACGAATTTTTTTACAAACAGGATGGAGAAGATGCCAAGCCCGGTAAAAATGAAGAATGTTGCCGACAGTCCGATTGCATGGAACAATACCGGGAACAACAGGCCGACAAGGAAATTCGTTATAAACAGGCAGAAAACCGAGATCCCCATCGCAAGCCCCCGTAAATGGATCGGATAAATTTCCGACTGCATGAGCCATGTCACAGGAGATACGCCGCCCTGCTGGAAAGCGAGAAACATGACGGTCAAGCCCAAAACGAGAAATGGCAATGCCGCACTGTTTTTTAACGTGATCGAAAAAATCCCGATCAAAAGGAGCGCAGTGCTTGTCCCTGCAAGCCCGGTAATCAGCATTTTTCTTCTGCCGGCCCTGTCCAAAAGTGCAATGCCTGTAAGGGTGGCGAGAACGGAAATCAAACCGTTGGCAATATTTCCGATCAGTGCTGCGCCTGTCGAAAATCCGGATTTCTTTAAAATTTCCGTCCCATAATACATAATGGAGTTCACGCCGGTCAGCTGCTGGATCATCGCGATGCCGACACCGATGACAATGATGCGGCGGACAAATGGAAGTTTTAAATCTTTCAAGGTTGCCTTTTTCATTTTGGCATCTTTTTCGACTGTCTGGCGAATCTCATTCCATTCCATTTGTGCCCGTTTTTCTTCGCGTATTCTCCGCAACACATCGAGGGCTTCCCCAAATTTGCCTTTTGCGGCGAGCCAGCGCGGGCTTTCCGGCACAATCAGCATCCCGAGCCATAAAATGACAGCCGGCAATGTTGCGATTGCCAACATATATCTCCAAATGTTTCCGGCTTCCCCGAACGTATTGGCCAGTATCGCGTTAAACGTATAGGCAAATAGTTGGCCGGAGACAATCATCAGTTGATTTTGTGTAACGATCCGCCCGCGGTGTTCGGCAGGCGACAATTCTGCCAAAAAAGCCGGGACTGTGACAGCTGTCGCGCCAACTGCAAGGCCCAAGATCATCCGGAAGGTAACCATGGCGGCCACATTCGGCGCCATCGAACAGCCAAGCGTGGCGATGACGAAAATAAAAGCGACGCTTAAGATCGTTTTCCGGCGCCCTTTCCGGTCAGAAAGCCTCCCCCCGAACACGGCACCGAATGCTGCCCCTAAAAGCAAGGTGCTTGTGACAAGCCCTTGCGTAAACGGCGTTAAACCAAGCTGGTCGTCCCTTGACATGAATGGCAGCGCCCCGTTGACAACGCCTGTATCATAGCCATATAGTAAACCGCCAAATGTTGATACGATTGTAATCAAACGCAGAAAAGTTTTTTTAGAAAATGATTCTTTCCTAGTTCCCGCTTCCTCGGGACGGACTGAAACACGCCTGCCCCCGTCTCCCTCATCTTTTCCTCTCATTACGCTCATTCCTTTCCTATCATGTATTCTTCGTATGTTGTTAAAATATTTTTTCAGCATATAATTGCTGTACCCTATACCTACCCTGTTTGTTCGTTTTTTTAAACGTAAAAAGCCCGCCCCGCTTTGGATAAAATCCAAAATACGGGGCGGGCTCTATTATGCCGTTCTGTTCGCTTTTTTGATCTGTTTGCTGCGGAGCTGGCCGCATGCCGCATCGATATCCGTGCCGTGTTCCTGGCGCACAACGCAGTTGATGCCATTTTTTTTGAGCGTATCGTAAAATGTCATAATCGATTCTTTTTCGCTTCTTTGATAACCGTGCTCGTTAACAGGATTGTAAGGAATGAGATTGACATAGGCAAGATGGCGCTTGTCCTGCAGCAGTTTTGCAAGCTGCAGCGCTTCTTCCTTATGGTCATTGACATCTTTCAGCAAAATATATTCGAACGTGATTCTGCGATTTGTTTTTTCTAAATAATAATCGATCGCAGGCATCAGCTTTTCAAGCGGGTATGCGCGGTTGATTTTCATGATGCGCGACCGGAGTTCATTATTCGGCGCATGCAGGGAAATGGCCAAATTCACCTGCAGGTCAAGGTCTGCGAACGCATAAATTTTCGGTGCAAGGCCGCTTGTGGAAACGGTGATATGGCGCGCGCCGATCGCCAGTCCCTTTGGCGCATTGATAATTTTAAGAAAGTTCACCACATTCTCAAAGTTATCGAACGGTTCGCCAATCCCCATGACGACCACATGGCTGACCCGCTCGCCCTTTCCGGCTTCATCAAAATGTTTCTGGACATACATAATCTGTTCTACAATTTCCCCGCTGTCCAGGTCGCGGTTTTTGCGGAGCAGGCCGCTTGCGCAGAACGAACAGCCGATATTGCAGCCGACCTGGGTCGTCACGCAAACCGACAAACCATAATGTTGGCGCATCAAAACCGTTTCAATTAAATTGCCGTCCTTAAGCTGGAACAAAAATTTTACCGTGCCGTCCTTTGATTCCTGTTTCACCACTTGTTTTAACGTGTGAATATGGAAATGTTCCTCAAGCAACGCAAGGCAGTCTTTATTGACATTCGTCATCTCTGCAAAGCTTTTCACCCTTTTTTGGTACAACCATTCCCACACTTGCTGTGCGCGGAATTTTTTCTGCCCGTGTTCCAGCATCCAGCCGGCCAGTTGATCTATCGTCAATCCAAAGATGGATTTCTTTTCCATTCTACCCCTCTTTTCTGGCGTTTTTCGCATAATTCCTATTGTAATCGAATTTGCCGCTGATTTCCACAGGCAGATGTTGCAAAATGGGCCGAAGCGAAAGCAGGAATTCCAGCGGCAAGGAACGAATATAGTTCAGTAAACTACATTTTTTCAGGGAGAGACAGACATGGGCACAAAAACATTATTCCTGCCATACCGTTGGACCGTTGTCATTCACGAATCATACCACTTGTACACAAACCAGGAAGACCAATATGCCTTTGCCGTGCTGGATGGCGAACTGGATACGGTGGTTGCTTTCTCTGTTAATGATGCATCCGTCAAGGTGTCAAACTGCGGATACGATGTGAACTTGGACATCAACGTGGACACGCGCTTAATCACAATCGGGCATGAACCGGAAAGAGAGTAGCCTTTTTAAACGCTTTCAAAACTTATTTTTTGAAAGCGTTTATTGATGAAAAAGGCAGCCCGCTGTATTGTTACCTGCGAAAGCGGCAAAAGCGGCATGCGGCGTATTTTGGTTTCGCCCGTTTCCCGGCGATCCGCTGCCAACAATCCGCATGCATGCGTTAGCGGGAAACGGGAAAAAACCGCAGAGAAATGCCCGGCCTATTGCCGCCCGTCTTCCCGGCGATCGGGCAAAAAACGTGCGCATCCAGGCAAACGAGCGTAATACTGCCGCGTAAATGTTGGATTTTCCCATCTGTCCATAAAAATTCAAAAAAATCGCACGCCATCAAACGGCCGTGCGGATTTTACCAAATCTCTTTTTTCCTGTTTTGCTCTTCTTCCAAAAAGTGGATAAAGTGGAGGAAAATATTCGTCGGTTCCTTTTCGATCAATGCCGCATAGCGTTTTTTCACCGGCTCCGTGACAATGCTGCTTTTTTCAATCCGCTTTTTCATATAGGAAAAACTGAGCTTCGTAATTTCTTTTCTCAAAACCCGCGCTTCCTGCGACAGCGCCATGCCGAACGCCCCGGCGACCGCACAGAAAAGGAGGAGCGGAATCGAGCGGTCTTCCGCCGGCATCACGAGAAGCAACAAAAACAAATTGAGCGCTGCCACAAAAATGAGCGGTTTGGACCAAAATGCATACTGGTTGGCTTTTTTCAGTTTTGGGGTGATCATTTCCCCTAATTTCTCCATTTCGAACCGGACAAATCCCGGCATTTCGTTCAAATTAATGATCAAATGGATCCCTTCCCATCCGTTTCATTTAAGGCCACTTTTAAAAAATCTTCAGGGATTCGAAGCTTTTCAGCGTCTATGATCAGTTGGTGCACGCTGTTTTCACTGTTCCGCTTTTTGACTTCCTTCATTTCTTTTTGGATGTTCTCCATTTTTACATCGAGCTGTGCTGCCTGCAGTGCTGCTTCTTTCAGTTCTTCCTTCAAATGTTGTGGCACATCCTCGTCATATTTATAATATATTTTATGTTCCAGGCTTGCCCAAAAGTCCATGGCGATTGTCCGGATCTGAATCTCAACATACACTTCTTCCGACCTGTCCGACATGAAAATCGGAATTTTGATGATCATATGGAGGCTCTGGTAGCCGTTCGGTTTCGGATTTTGAATATAATCCTTGCACTCAATTAACTTTACATCTTTTTGTTGCTGGATCATTTTGCTGATCTCATATATGTCTGAAATAAACGAACACGTAATCCGGATACCGGCAATATCGCGGATGTTTTCACGGATCGAATCAAGCGATAATCCACAGCCTTTCCGGTACGCTTTATTTCAGAATGCTTTCCGGTGACTTTAAGCGTGATTTTACATGTTCAATCGGATTGTAGTCATGGACGTACTGAAATTCTTCTTTTAAAATATCAATTTTTGTCATCACTTCATGGAGCGCGAATTTATACGACATCATAAACCGCGTCAGCTCTGTTTTGACTTCTTTCATCTGCTCAAAATCTATCGGGATGGCAACTTCCATTTTTGTCTCTCCTTCAAATTTGCAATGCAAATCCGTTACCCCCATCTTAAAGGCAGGATGGGGGTTTTGTCAAAGAATTGCATGATTTAGCAATTGATAAATGCTGCTGTCTGAATAAAAAATGCGAAAGATTTTTTAACAATATATTTGTATTTTTATAATTTTTGCATTATCATAATATTGTAAAATAAATTGCAACTTAGGAGAGATGCCATGGTATCAAACAGCAAAGCAACAGAGGAAAAAATTTACCAGGTTCTTCATGACGCTATCTTAAATGCTGAATTTCCTCCGGGCCAGCAGCTGAAGGAAAGTTCATTGGCCAAAGCATTTGGTGTCAGCCGTACGCCGGTCCGGACGGTTTTTCAAAGATTAAAATTTGATTCCTTAATTGAACTCATTCCAAAAAGGGGGGCTTTTGTTTACTGTCCTACACCGAATGAAGCCCAGCAAATATTTGAAATGCGAAAGCTTCTGGAACCGAGGGCAACCGAGCTTGCTGCAATTTATGCCACAGATTTTGAAATTCAACGTATGGAAGCTTTTCTAAAAAAAGAAAAAATGTTGATCCGGCAGAAAGCGTTTCACCAGTCGCTCGTGGCTACGAAAAATTTCCATTTGAGCATTATTGAAGCATCCAGAAATATATTTTTAATCGAGACATTAAGAAAGATGATCAGCTTATCCCATATTATTTTGAATTTCTATGATGCATCGGAACATAAGGAAGCAAATGCCATTTCTGAACACATGGAGCTTTTGGAAGCGATCCGTTCCCGAAAGCCAGTTGTTGCAAAAGAAATGGCACATCATCACGTTTCATCTATTGAAGAAGACGTAGACTTTTCAAAGGAATATACGCATACTGTGCCCGTAGTACAAGTAATCCAAAAGTATCTCTAAAATTTTTTGCCACAATAAATTGTATACAATTTTTGTACACAATTATTACAAGACAAGGAGGCGGGGGATGTCGGTTCAAATCGCAATTGCCCAAATGGAGCCCGTACTTGGGAGTAAAGACCGCAACGTGCAAAAAATGCTTAGCATGATGAATGAGGCAAAGAATATGCACGCCGATTTGATCATTTTCCCGGAAATGTGCCTAACCGGTTATCATATTTCAGACCGCCTGGATGAACTTGCTGAAGATCTTTCTTCAGGAGAGAGTATCTGCCTGATCCAAAATGCTTGCAAAACCAACTGCATGCATGCACTTTACTCATTCCCAGAAAAAGGAGCGGATGACACTTTTTATATTTCCGCAATCCTGATTGATGATGAAGGAAGAATAGCAGGAGTGTACCGGAAGACACATCTTTTTGACCAGGAATCAGATTGCTTTTCACCAGGAGACGTGCTGCCTGTATTTGAAACAAAATTCGGGAAAATTGGTTGTATGATCTGCTATGATTTGGAGTTCCCGGAAGTTGCCAGAATTCTCCGCATCAAGGGGGCAGAAATGCTTCTTGTGCCGCTGGCCAATATGTCTCCATACGAACATTATCAATTTATCTACGCACAAAGCCGTGCTATGGAAAATCAGATTCCCGTCATACTATGTAACCGCACCGGGAAAGAATTGAAAACGCATTTTTTCGGAGAAAGCACTGCCATTCTCGGTGACGGAAAATTGGCGAAAAAGCTGGGAAATCACGAGCAGCTTGAAGTAGTCCAAATCCCAGCAAACGAAAAAAAAGACGAAAAATTAAATTATCTAACAGATAGAAGGATTGATTTGTATGGATCGTTACAACAATACACGGTGTTTCAATAAAATTAAAAAGGAGCGGTGCCTTATATGGAGAAACAGACTCACTTAACACGCACTTTAAAACTGCCGCAAGTCATTTTATTCGGCCTTGCCTATATGGCACCAATGATTGTTTTCGGAACTTACGGGGTTCTGACAGAAACAACGCACGGGATGGTGCCAACAGCATACATTGTTGCATTGGCGGCAATGCTTTTTACAGCGTATAGTTACGGAAAAATGGTAAAAGCCTTCCCGAAATCCGGATCCGCCTACACGTATACGAGAAAATCAATCCATCCACATCTTGGTTTTATGATCGGCTGGGCTGTCCTTCTCGACTACATTTTTCTGCCAATGGTGATCTGGCTGATTGGCGCTGTATACCTCAACACGGCATTCCCTTCCATTCCATCATGGGGATGGATTATCGGGTTTATTTTAATCACATCCATAATTAATGTTGTCAGTGTCAAAATGACATCAAATGTAAATATCCTGATGATGGTCTTTCAATTACTGGTTGTTGCAATCTTTATCGCCTTATGTATTTCAGACGTTGTAACCGGAACCGGCGCACATTTCTTATTCAGCAGCAGCCCGTTTTATAACAGCCATGCTTCTCTATCCTATATTCTGGCAGGCGCTTCAATTGCCTGTTATTCATTCTTAGGCTTTGACGCCGTTACTACAATGTCAGAAGAAACCATTCAACCAGAAAAAACACTTCCAAGTGCAATCTTCCTGATTACATTTATAGGCGGGATACTATTTGTCCTTTCATCTTATGTCCTGCATCTTGTTCAGCCTGGTTATTTACATTTTAAAAATATTGACTCCGCTGCTTTTGAAATTGCAAAACAAGTCGGCGGTAACTTATTCAGCGCCATTTTCCTGGCAGGATTGATTATCGCCCAATTTGCATCAGGGGTTGCAGCCCAGGCAAGCGGGGCACGTTTGTTGTATGCCATGGGCAGGGACAATGTACTGCCTGTTAAAATATTTGGTTATATCAATTCAAAAACGAAAACACCAATTATTGATATTGTGATTATCGGCATCATTGCATTGTTTGCTTTAAAAATGGACGTGACAACTTCCACTTCTTTCGTGAACTTTGGTGCTTTTCTCACGTTTATTTTTGTAAATATTGATGTCATTTTCTTTTATTATATCCGTGGCAAACAAAGGTCCGGGAAAAATTTTTTGCTTTATCTTCTTATTCCACTGATTGGAGCATTGTTAGACTTCGGATTATTTATAAATTTAGATAAAAACGCAAAAATCCTTGGCTGCATTTGGGCTGCCATCGGTTTGATCTATTTAGTCTTTTTAACAAAGGGATTCAAGCAAGAGCCGCCGGAAATGGAATTCGAAAGTGCGGAAAATGCTGCTGAAGTACCCCTTGTAAATATTGAAAAACATTTTATTTAAATGAAAGGAAGCGTATCGAATGACTTATGCAAATGTAAAATCAACACTGCCGGGGCCGCTATCGAAAGAACTGTTGGAAAGAAGGGAAAAAGCCGTTCCCCGCGGTGTCAGCAATGGCATTCCGACATTTGCAAAAGAGGCAAAAGGCGCGCTTGTTACAGATGTGGACGGCAATACGTATATTGATTTTGCCGGCGCAATCGGCACGCTGAATGTCGGGCATAACCACCCGAAAGTTATCGCAGCTGTCAAAGAACAGCTTGAACATTTTATCCATACCGGCTTTAACGTCATGATGTATGAACCTTATATTGAACTGGCTGAGAAATTGGCAGCGCTCGCCCCGGGGAATGCGGAGAAAAAGGTCATCCTTTTAAACAGCGGGGCCGAAGCCGTCGAAAATGCCGTTAAAATTGCCCGAAAATATACGAAGCGGCCGGCCATTATCAGCTTTACCCGCGGCTTTCACGGCAGAACGTTAATGACGATGTCGATGACAAGCAAAGTGAAGCCGTATAAATACGAATTCGGCCCGTTTGCTTCTGAAGTTTATAAGGCGCCTTACCCTTATGCTTACCGGAAACCCGGCCATTTTACTGATGAAGAATATGAAGACTATATGATCCAGGAGTTCCGGAATTTCTTTCAAAACGATGTTGCCGCTGAAACGGTTGCTGCTGTGGTCATGGAACCAGTACAGGGAGAAGGCGGATTCATTGTGCCAGGCAAAAAATTTGTAAAAGCGGTTTATGACTTCTGCCAGGAAAACGGCATTTTGTTCGTATCGGACGAAATTCAGGCAGGATTCAGCCGGACCGGGCGCTATTTTGCCATTGAGCATTTTGATGTTGTGCCAGATTTGATTACCATCTCGAAATCTCTTGCAGCAGGCGTCCCGTTAAGCGGTGTAATCGGACGGAGCGACATAATGGATGCGGCAAATCCGGGTGAACTTGGCGGCACCTATGCCGGAAGCCCGCTTGGATGCGCAGCCGCCCTTGCCGTACTGGACATTATTGAATCTGAAAAATTAAACGAACGGGCGAAAAAAATCGGGAGACAGGTACTTGATACGTTCCGCAGCTGGCAGAAGGCGTTTACCTTTATCGGGGATGTGCGCGGACTTGGCGCCATGTGTGCATTTGAAGTCGTAAAAGACAAAACAACAAAAGAACCGGATAAAGCATTGACAAAGCGGATTGTGAAAGAAGCCAACAAGCGGGGGCTGCTTCTTTTGGATGCCGGGATTTTCGGCAATGTCATCCGCATTCTGATGCCCATTGTCATTACAAACGACCAGCTGCAGGAAGGCCTGGATATTTTAAAACAGTCCATTGCTGCTGCCGCAAACGTAAAGGAAGAAATATCTTTATTATGATATTAAAAAGCGGCGCCCGGTTTTTCGTGAATCTCTAACATGCATACAGCACCGGCCTCGTTTTTCCTAAGGGCCTTTCGAACGCCGTACAGCGCGGGCGGGCAAAAAAGGCTTTAAAATGGCCATGCAGGGCGCCCGTGCGTTTTGCGTGAAAACCTGATGAAGGATGCCACACGTTTCATTTTGGCGAGGCCCTTAATCCTATGTTTTTCCACAAAAAAGCAATGCCCGGACCGTTCATACCGGCCCGGGCTATTTTTTATTTTACCTTTAACGGTTCCAGCTGTTTTAAAATCTCTTCCAGTTCTGCATCTGCCTGGATCAGCGCGGCAGCCGTATAAGCACTTTCGACAAAGGCGGTGTCCATCAGGCGGATGTACTTATCCGACATCTCCATTGCCATTTCCAAATTCATTTTGGCGCTGCCGAGGTCATAAAAAGCAAACAGATCATCCGCTTCATTTTCGGCTATGGCGGCATTCATTTTGTCAAAACTGGTGCCAACCTCGCCGTCATCGGTGCCACCCGCATACGTAATGGAAACGTCTTTGGCCGCTTCCTTTAACAATGTGGCAAGGCCGGCCGCGATTTCAGGAATATGGGAAACAATGACAATGCCGACTGGTTTTTTACTCATCCAGAATCCCGCCTTCCAACAAAGCTTCAAACAAATAGCCGCTTGAAACCGCCCCAGGGTCAAGATGGCCAATGGAACGCTCGCCAAGATAAGATGCGCGCCCTTTTGTCGCTTTCATCTCTTTTGTCGCCTCTACGGCAGATTGAATGGCCTCTTTTGTCAGCGATCCGGACGCGAGTGCTTCACAGGCTGGTATCCAGACATCAACCATCGTTTTCTCGCCTTTTTCCGCTTTCCCGCGTTTTTGGATGCCTTCAAGCCCGGCTTTTACAATTGCCGCAACATCTTGTTCATTTTCCCCTGCCTGTTTTGCCATCGCAATCAGCGCTGATCCATACAGCGGCCCCGAGGCACCCCCGACTTTTCCAAGCAACGCCATCGCCGCTGTTTTCAGGACGTCCTGGACCGTGGCAAAACCGCCGGCTTCCAGTTTTTCTTCCATAGCCGCCACCCCGCGTGCCATGTTCGAACCGTGGTCGCCATCACCGATCGCACTGTCCAGTTCGCTCAAATAGGCTTTGTTCTCATTGATTTTTTCTGCAAAACGATGCAGCCAGTCTGTTGCTGTTTCTGCTGTTAACATATTTCCGCCTCCTTTACACCCATGCCGGAACGGATACCGGCCGTTTTAAAAATTTAAGCCACGCCTCATCTTCCAGTTTTACAAGCGTGAGAGAAAGGCCGGCCATATCAATGGACGTCATCAAATTGCCCACTTTTCTAAACGGAACGGCAAGGCCTTCCCGGTCAAGCAGGGCATGCACATCCTTGGTAAAAATATACTGTTCCATAAGCGGTGTAGTCCCAAGCCCATTGACAAGGAGCGCAAACCGGTCCCCTTCTTTCCAGTTGAACGCAGTTTTCAGCCGGGCAACGAGTTCTTCCGCGATCGCTTTTGACGACTTGATTTTTTCCCGCCGGTAACCCGGTTCCCCGTGAATACCGACACCGTATTCCATTTCATCTTCCTGAAGGACAAAGCCCGGCTTTCCGACTTCCGGAACTGTTGCCGGCGAAATAGCGACACCGATTGTCTTCACATTGGGCACAAGCCGTTCAGCCAACGCCTTGATTTCCTGAAGCGTCTGCCCCTCTGCTGCTGCCGCGCCCAGAATTTTATGGACAAGAACGGTACCGGCAACGCCGCGCTTTCCTGCTGTATAGGTGCTGTCTTCTACCGCGATGTCATCGTCAACCACGATCTTCTCCACCTGAATATCTTCCATTTCAGCTAATTCCTGGGCCATGTCAAAATTCATGACATCCCCTGTATAATTTTTCACAATCATGAACACACCGGCGCCCTGGTCGGCTTTTTTTATCGCTTCAAAAATCTGGTCCGGCGTCGGCGAGGTAAACACTTCACCGCAAACTGCCGCAGACAGCATTCCTTCCCCGACAAAACCGGCATGGCTCGGTTCATGCCCACTGCCGCCGCCGCTAATGAGCGCCACTTTCCCTTCATCCCGGAAAGTACGATAAATGACGCCTGTCCCTTCCAATCGCTCCACTTTTCCTTCATGGGCGTACACAAATCCATCCAGCATCTCATCGACAACTTTTCCAGGGTCGTTTATAATTTTTTTCATGGCGTATCCCTCCGCATCCTGATGTCCTTTCTTTTGCCCGGCACAACACATTCTAAAACACCACTTTTATTATACCGCTTCCATCGTGAAAAAAAATCATTTTTCATGCCAGGCCAGCAATCACGGATGCCCATTTTTTCTTCATCAACCCTATGTCTTTTGTTTCAACCGCTATTTTTTCAGTCATTTTCCGCTTTGAAAAAACCGGGATTGTTTTCGATCACTTTTTATCTAAAACAGCCTGCTTTTTAGTACTTTTATGCATATATGCACACACGCGGTAAAGTATTAAAAATTTTTGTTGACTATAATCTGAATGTTTTATATAATCATACGCAAACAGACAAGCATCGGCGCTTATCCGGCAGCGCCGTCAGCGAGGTCAAAACAAATGGGGGCTCCAACAATGAAGGATTTTTTCAGTAAACTGTTAAATGGAATGAGCATAGGCATTGTCGTTTCTCTGATCCCAAACGCCTTGCTCGGGGAGATATTGAAGCTTATTATCCCGCATGCGCCTTATTTGCAGCATGTTGTGGATGCAACCGTTATCATCATGAGTATGCTGCCTGTATTGATTGGCGTGATGGTCGGCATGACCTTTCAATTGACACCGATCCAGATTGCAAGTGTTGGCATTGCCGCAATGGTCGGGAGCGGCGCCATCGAGAAAACGGCTGCCGGCGCATTTGCTTTAAACGGGATCGGGATTGTCATCAATACAGGGATTACTGCGGCATTGGCGGTTTTATTCGTCAAGTGGGTCGGAACAAGGTTAAAGGCTTATTCCATCCTCCTGATCCCGACATTAAGCATTTTAATACCAGGCATGATCGGCCTCACGATTTTGCCGTTTATTAAAGCGGCTACCGGGTTGGTCGGCGTCGGGGTGGCACATGTGACAAGCATGCAGCCTGTCGTAATGGGCGCGATTATCGCCGTCATTTTCTGCCTGATTATTTTATCGCCGATTTCAACAGTCGGCGTAGCAACCGTTATTATGCTGTCAGGTGTCAGTTCAGGGGCGGCAAATCTTGGCATTTGTGCCGCCGGGGTCGGGCTTGCCATCGCCAGCTATAAAGCCAACTCGCTCGGCACCGCCCTTGCCCATGTACTTGGCTCGCCGAAAATTCAGATGCGAAACTTCTTTATGAAGCCGAAAATTGCTTTCCCGATGCTCATCACCGCTGCCGTGCTCGGTGCGCTGGCCGGCGTCTTTCATATTCAGGGCACGCCTTACAGTGCAGGATTCGGGCTGTCAGGCTTAGTCGGCCCGCTCAATTTCATGCATCTTGCTGAAGGCGGCTGGACTGCAAAAAATATTGCCATTATGCTAAGCACTTTCTTCGTGTTGCCGCTTATCTTAAATGTCGGACTCATTTACGTTTTCTCAAAAAAATTAAGGCTCATCAAGTCAGAGGACTATCAGCTTAATTTCGAATAACAAAAAAACACTGCAGCCCTCCGATCAGGGTGCAGTGTTTTTTTGTTAATCGGACGGAAAATCCGGGACTTCGGAAGGACCAGCCTGTCGTGATACAGCAGCAAGAGACAGTTACAATGATTGCAACCACATTTTAAACAATCCTTCCCCTATCCCTAAGTTGTACATATAATAGATACCGAATACCGTACTAATGGCTCCAGTGATCTGCGTAAGCGTCTTATTTACCTCTACTTTTTTAGCGCTTATGATAAACGGGATACCCAGGATAGTTGTAAAGAAAAGCATGCCGAATATAGTTCCAATTCCAAATATCAAAATATAAATAGCTGATTCAACAACACTTTTAACAGTACTCATTGTCAGCAGTACCATTGCTCCGCTTCCGGCAAGTCCGTGTACAAACCCGATACACACTGATTTGATGTAGGAATAGTTGCGCTTATGGCCCGGTTCATGATAATGATGATTTATACGTACCCTTTTAAATGCAGACAACGTTGTAATGCCAAGATAAACCAGCATTATTCCTACAAGAAATTCAAGTGACATGGCCCATTTTTCCGGAATTTCACCCTTTATAATTAAAAGGCAAATTCCAACAATAAATAAGGTTGCCGTATGGCCAATCCCCCAAAAAACGCCTGCAAGGGATGACTGGGACAGTTTCTTGCTTCGGCTGGCAATTGTAGATACAGCAATAATATGATCCGGTTCAATCGCATGTTTAATTCCCAACACAAATCCTAAGGCAAGGACAGATATAAAACTTACATCCATTTAATACCACTCCCTTCATCCTGCTAACCGGAAATATATCTGACTAGTATTTTCTTAAAAACAGCCTGTCTTTATGAAGCAGTTCAGCCCTTGCAAATGAATGGGCAGTTTTCATAAACTGTTCAACTAATCCGGTATTGTAGCCCATTACCCGCAGCATCACACCGTACCCGGAAGGCAGACATGACAAACCGAACTTCAGGCCGGCGCCGGATTTTTCAAGCTTTTCATAAAGCGCCTCAAGAAATTCCCTCCCAGCCAGCGGATGGATGACGGCAAAAGTGCCAAGATGTGTAAACCCGTCCATTTGCAATATATCGCCAATCCCCCGGTCCGGCTCTAAATTTAAATGATCAAATAAAATAAGCGCTCCGTCCATCCATACCTTTAATTTCGAACGGATCCAATCATATGTAAAAAAGCGGCCGTTCTGCGCCCATCCAGGGGTAATCATGTCCCGGTAGAACAAACTTGCACCGAGTTCCATCCGGACTTCAGTCTCCTGTACAAACCGGGCGCCTTCGTAAGCAATGAGCGGATCCGGCAAATATTCAAAGACACTGCCACTTTTTAAATGGAAAACCGTCTTTTGCGCTACCGGTTGCACCGGCGTTTTGTACACTTTTGCAGATGCCTGTGTCGTTGCGGTCATTCGGGCTCCCTCCCCGAGTTTCAGCGCCGTATAATAGTTGTCCCCGTCCACATAGCCTCCGCCAACATGAATGAAATAAATAAGCGGCATATCTTCATCCAAATAAATCGGGCGGCTCACTTTAAAAGCGCCTTCCTGGTAACAAGAGGAAAGAACCGTTTTCTTCTGTTTTTTTACTGCTTCTATTTCAAGCATGCCTGTCCAGTTCATGACTCTAATCCGTACAGCAGCGCATTTTGCTTAATCCAGGCCACGACTTCTTCAAGCCCGGTTTCATTTTTTAGGTTCGTGAATATATTTTCCTTCTCCCCCCTTGCCGCTATCGTATCCCGTTTCATTACCTCAAGGTCCGCACCGACATACGGGGCCAGATCAATTTTATTAATGATGAATAAATCGGATTTGATCATTCCCTGTCCGTTTTTACGGGGGATTTTTTCCCCTTGCGCCACGTCAATAATATAAATCGAAAAGTCGGCCAGTTCCGGGCTGAACGTCGCTGCGAGATTATCTCCACCGCTTTCGATAAAAATCAAATCCAAATCCGGATGCTTCTCTTTTAACTCATCAATTGCCGCAAAATTCATACTGGCATCTTCGCGGATCGCAGTATGCGGGCAGCCTCCCGTTTCAACGCCGATGATTCGGTCTTTCGGGAGGATACTGTTTTTTTCCAGAAACATTGCATCCTCTTTTGTATAAATATCATTTGTAACAACAGCCATGCTGAACTCATCCTGCATTGCCCTTGTTAGTTTTTCAACAAGCATGGTTTTTCCGGCACCAACCGGGCCGCCGATGCCAATCCGAACCGGTTCCATAAGCACATCTCCCTTTTTTATGAAAAATTAAGATATTAAGACATAAACAAACGTACATGAAGCCTTTCATGCTGCATCTGGGCAATTTCAAGCCCCGGGCAGCTGATCCCCAGATCATCTATTGTACAGATTGAAATCACGCCAAGCGCTTCATCAATTGCCGGCTGGATATTGGTTAAAATCCGTTGTCCATCCGTCTGCCCGATCGGAATTCCGCGGACAGCATTTTGCACAAGTGCGGATACAGCCGAAAACAGACAGACGCCGGTAACCACTTCTTTCGGTGCCTGAATGCCAAATCCGGTAAGTGCAAATACAATCGCCGGATGACCGCACAGCCTTTTGTCCAGGATCCCTTCCAAATAACCCGACAGCAACGATGAAGGATACAATTCCGCGCAAACCTTTGCCATCCGCTCTCCCATTCTTCGACCCGCTTCCCGCGATTCTTCAGCTAGGCAGGACGCAAACAAAATGCTGTCAATTTCCTCAACCATTTGGAGATCTTCTTTTTCTGCCGCTTCATACGCAAGCTTGCAGGCCAGGCCGTCTGTAAAAGCAAGCTGCCTGCGTATGTAGACAGAAATTGCTTTTTCAACATGTTCCCGGTCCTCCAGGCGGTTTTTTTGAAAAAAAGTTTCAAAACCGAGCGAGTGTGAAAAGGCACCTGATGGGAAATTAGAGTCACAGAGCTGGAAAAGCAGATACCAGTTATGCATCATGATGATGCCCAATATGGCGGAACGCTTGCTTCATCTTCCGTTTCTCCCGCCGGTACGGGATCCCGAGCCCTTCAAGCAACTCTTCCACCAAATAATCATACTGGACAATCATATCGTTTGCTTCAAATTGGGCCGGCAAATGACGGTTTCCGAGCTGATGGGCGATTTCCCCCATTTGTTTCATTGACCGCGGTGTGATAGTCAGCACATCATCCTCCAAAACAGAAACGACAATCATATTGCGATTATCCATGTATAAAATATCGCCGTCATGCAGTTCCTGGTTTTCTTTTAAACGGATGCCGAGTTCATTTCCGTGGTCCGTAACGGCGCGTTTGATCCGTTTCAGCAGGTCATCGCTGTTCATGTACACCCGTTCCACATGCAAACCTTTATTCTCTAAAGTTTCTACATTTCCAATTACTTTTTCAATAATCATCTGATTCTCTCCCTCAAAACAAAAAGTAACGTTGTGCCATCGGGACGGTTTCAGCCGGTTCACACGTTATCAGCTCCCCGTCCACTTCGACATCATACGTTTGCGGGTCTACTTCAATTTTCGGTGTCTTGTCGTTATATGGCAGGTCTTGTTTGGATAATTGGCGAATGTTTTTCACCGGCTTTACCTGTTTGTTTAAACCAAGTTCACGGTGTATGCCTTTATTGTAAGCCGCCTTTGACACAAATGTCAGAGAGGTCTTTTGCCTTGCTTTTCCAAACGCTCCGAACATATTACGGTAGAGAACCGGCTGCGGCGTCGGAATGCTTGCGTTCGGGTCGCCCATCAAGCTGTAAGCAATCATCCCGCCTTTTAAAATCAGTTCCGGTTTGACACCGAAAAAAGCAGGATGCCAGAGGACGAGATCGGCAAACTTCCCGGTTTCAACAGATCCGACATAGTCGGAAATGCCGTGGACAATAGCCGGATTAATCGTGTATTTGGCGATATATCTTTTGGCCCGGAAATTGTCCCCGATACCTGTATCCTCCGGGAGTTTGCCGCGCTGTTTTTTCATCTTGTCAGCAGTCTGCCATGTTCGCATAATCACTTCGCCGACACGGCCCATTGCCTGCGAATCGGACGAAATCATGCTGAACACACCCATATCATGGAGAATATCTTCCGCCGCAATTGTTTCTTTTCGGATCCGTGAGTCTGCAAAAGCGATGTCTTCCGGGATATTGGCATCGAGATGGTGGCAGACCATCAGCATATCGAGATGCTCTTCCAATGTATTGACGGTGAACGGGCGGGTCGGATTGGTAGATGAAGGTAAAATATTCGGATAACTTGCTGCTTTAATGATATCCGGCGCATGCCCGCCGCCCGCGCCTTCCGTATGGTATGTATGGATGACACGGCCCCCGATTGCCTTAAGCGTGTCCTCGACAAACCCTCCCTCGTTTAAGGTGTCTGTGTGAATAGCCACCTGCACATCATAACAATCCGCCACTTTCAGGCACGTATCAATTGCAGAAGCTGTCGAACCCCAGTCTTCATGCAGTTTCAGCCCGATGGCTCCGGCTTCAATTTGTTCATTTAGTGGCGCTTCTGCCGAACAGTTTCCTTTGCCAAGAAATCCGAGATTCATCGGGAAGGCTTCTGCAGACTCGAGCATCCGGTGAAGATTCCAAGGCCCCGGCGTGCACGTTGTCGCATTCGTTCCGGTCGCAGGCCCGGTCCCGCCGCCAATCATCGTTGTAATGCCCGATGCAAGCGCCGTTTCAATTTGCTGCGGGCTGATAAAATGAATATGCGCATCTATGCCGCCGGCTGTTACAATCATCCCTTCTGCGGCAATCACTTCAGTTGACGCACCGATTGTGATATCAACCCCCTCCATTAAGAGCGGATTACCCGCCTTTCCGATTGCTGAAATAAATCCGTCTTTTATCCCGATATCCGCTTTATAGATGCCTGTATAATCCAAAATGATGGCATTCGTTAAAACAAGGTCCGGGCTGGCATCGCTGGAAGCATGCGGATGCTGCCCCATCCCGTCACGGATTACCTTGCCGCCGCCGAATTTCACTTCATCCCCGTACACGGTAAAATCTTTTTCAATCTCGATAAACAACTCCGTATCCGCAAGCCTTACCGCATCTCCGGTAGTGGGACCGAATATATCCGCATATTGCCTGCGCGGCATTGAAAAAGTCATGCTTCCCCCTCCTTTTTAAGCGGGCCGTTTGTCTGGTTATTCAGGCCGTAAACTTCCCTTTTTCCAGCAAACGATACCAGCTCCACTTCTTTTTCATCCCCCGGCTCAAACCGGACAGCCGTACCCGCAGGAATATTCAAATGCATACCGAACGCTTTGGCACGGTCCATCACAAGCGCCTGGTTCACTTCATAAAAATGAAAATGTGAACCGACCTGCACCGGCCTGTCACCGCGGTTCGTCACAGTGATCCGGGCCGTCTTCCGGCCTGCATTACAGACAACTGGTTCATTTTTTAATATGTACTCTCCTGGAATCAATTCGAGCACCTCCTTTATCGGATCGGATTGTGGACCGTGACCAGTTTTGTACCATCCGGAAATGTCGCCTCAACCTGGATGTCAGGAATCATTTCCGCGACGCCTTCCATGACGTCTTCCTGTTTTAAAATGGTTGCCCCGAATTGCATCAGCTCTGCCACTGTCTTCCCATCTCTTGCTCCTTCCATCACTTCATATGTAATGATGGCAACTGTTTCCGGGTAGTTCAGCTTCAATCCGCGTTTCTGCCGCCTGCGGGCAAGATCCGCCGCTACCACAATCATGAGTTTTTCGGTTTCTCTGGGGGTGAGTTTCAACATAACACCTCCTCATCATAAAAATATCGGACGTTAAAAAAAATAACAATTAAATGTCACATCAGTTAACATCATCATACAACAGAAAAATATTTTGATCAAGATGAAATTTTCCGAATTATAAACTAAAAAGGCGCTGGAATTTTCCAGCGCCCCTTTTTCTTACTCAGCTCTTTACAGGATTTTGCACTGGATATCCGTATATGGAGCCGTCCTTGATCTTAATCTCATCCTCCCATGGAAGCTTGTAGCGATTCTCAGCCAAGTCCCTGATGTAAGTGTATGGATTCTCCTTCACACCCCCTGGCGTAGCTACATAGCCTCTTGACCCAAGGTTGTAAATGTTATTTTCAAGCCCCCAACCCAGTCTTGCCTGGTCCGCCAATTTCGGATAAATTTCCGCTGTTACAATTTCATAAGGATTGCGGTGCCCCTGTACTAAAGTTGTGCCGTCAAAATTGCATACCTGCCCTTCCCCGAAATAGTAGAATGTGCCGTCATAACCTGCAAGATTGACAGACATCGTATACATGAGGTTTTGCCATGCATTTGAACGGTTTGTCAAAATCCACTGGTCATTCACCTGAGTACTGTAACCCGAAATCCGGATCAATACATTCGCCCCTTTATATGCGGCTTCCCGGGCAATTTCCGGAAACATCCCGTCATGGCAAATACAGACAGCTAATTTGCTCCCGCCCGGCCCTTCGCAAACCGGGAGGCCAAGATTGCCTGCCTGCCATGGTTCAACAGGCACCCACGGATTCAGTTTTCTGTATTTTAAAATGATTTCCCCGTCCGGATCAATGATGACTGCCGTGTTATAAGGTGCACCGCCATCCGGATCTTTTTCCATCAGTGAAAAAACACCATATACCTCCGCTTTCCGGCAGGCTTCCCCAAAAATATCCGTTTCCGGCCCGGGCACTGAACAAAGAAATTCATCCGTTGTCCATTTCTTTGTATTTAAACCCTGGGTGCTGTACTCGGGAAACACAATCAGTTCCACGCCCGGATAACCTGCTTTTGTAGAATGGATCATTTTGACAATCTGCTCGATTTGTTTATCAATATCACTTCTCGAATCGACTACCGGCACAGGATATTGAATCAATGCCGTTAAAAACCCTTCTGTTGGTTTTGACATACTGCCAATGCTTCCCATATCCAACTCCCCTTTATCGTTTATCTTCAAATGAGTATTGCAAAATAAGCTCAGGATGTGGCCTTCTTACACATATCATGGCAATCTTTTTCCAGACTGCAGCAAAGCGAACAAATCATTCCCTTGTGGAACGGGCAGTAAGTACTGTCCATCGGCTCATAATCAAACCCGCAAACCGAACAAGTTACTTCACCGTTTTTGTTAACATGATGGTGATGATGTGCACGGCTGCTGCCAGCTGGTGCTTCCGCTTCATCCTCAACCATTAACCCTGCAACCATTTCGTGCTGGGTTTGCATGACAGGATTTTCTCTCGCAATGTAATACTTTCCTTTTGTGGCAATTGCAATAATTGGTGCCAAGATAAAGGCGAGTATAAGAGAAAGGAAAGGCGAAAATGCCTGTAATACCGCCCCAAATACGCCAAAGTATGCCAAAATTGAGACAATGGACGCAATTATCATGGAGCCGAACCCAACCGGATTAAAGTTATACAAGTGGGCCCTTTTGAACTCGATATAAGGCGGGCTGAGTTTCAGCAATTTTTTATTAATCACAAGATCTGCCACAATAGCGCCAATCCAGGCAACCGCAACATTGGAATAAAAACCGAGAACGGTATTCAGAAAACCAAACAGCCCAGCTTCCATCAAAGTAATCGCAATAGCCACCTGAAGGATCAACCAGACCACCCGGCCCGGATGAAAATGAAGCAGCCGCGAGAAAAAGTTGGACCATGATAAGGAACCGGAATAAGCATTGGTCACATTAATTTTGACCTGTGAAAGCAAAACAAAAAATGTCGCGATCGTCAGTACAACAAAGGTACCCGGGATAAACTCGCTGAACGCTTTGATAAACATTTGAATCGGTTCATTCGCTTTTGCCAGCCCGACACTCGGCGCAATATAAGAAGCAAGGAAAGAGCCGCTCAATTGTTTAAACGAACCAAGGATGATCCAGCCCGGACCTGATAAAATAACTGCCCATAGCCACTTCTTGCGGTTTTTGGATGTTTGATCCGGCATAAAACGAAGATAATCCGCCTGTTCCCCAATTTGGGTGATCAGTGATAAGACAACACCGGACGCCATTGCAAAGAAAAGCGGGTTAAACGCTGTCCCCTCCGGCGAATTGCCTTCAAAGTGCAGCCAGGCATTAAAAGCCTGCGGATTTTTCATCAAAATGGCAAGGATAGGTGCAATCATTAGAACAAGCCAGATCGGCTGCGTCCACACTTGCAATTTCGACAGGGCTGTCATTCCGAACAATACAAGCGGGATCACAATTAACGTACTGACTAAATAACCAATCGCAAGCGGAAGGTGAAAATAAACTTCCAGTGCCTGCGCCATGATGGCCCCTTCTGTTGAAAAATAGATAAATGTAAAGGTGGCATAAACCAGCGAGGTTAATGTTGATCCTAAATATCCGAATCCTGCGCCCCGGGTTAGTAAATCCATGTCCACATTATATTTGGCAGAGTAATAGCCAATCGGAATTCCGGTTAAAAAGATAATGACTGCTGCTGCAACAATTCCCCAAAATGCATTCGTAAACCCATAAGAGATAGAGATTGAAGCACCAATTGCAAAATCGGCCAAAAAAGCGATCCCGCCGAGTGCTGAACTTGCAACGGAAAAACTGGACCACTTCCGGAATGATTTTGGCGCATACCGTAATGCATAATCTTCTAAAACAGGGTTATTAACCCAGGAATTGAATTTTCTTTTCGGCTTTGTTTTCGATTTTGGTGCTGTATTTGACATGGAATATATGTCCTGTTCCACTTCCATTCCCCCTTCGCTTTTGTATGATCCCGTGGATGCTAATCATCCGACCGTTTCTTTTGCACGTCCTTCTTCTTGTTCCGGTGTCGGCCTTGTCAAGGTTTCGCAAATTTCTCTCGCCTTTTCCGGGTTCTCCACCCAGGTTTGATAGAAGGAATAAGGGCAGCCTGCGACGCCATTTTCAACTGCCGCATACCCGCGGTGGGTTAAATTGAACAAGTGATTTTCAGCCGTCCAATTTTTTCGCGCATTCCGGATGGCAGAAATGGATAATTCTGCATATGTCACTTCATCCGGAGAACTGCCGCATTCCGCTAAAGTAACGCCATCAAAATTCACAATATTGGAGTGCCCAAAGTAAGAGTAAACTTTATCCCGGCCGGCCATATTGGCAACTGCAAAATAAGCCAGATTTTCCCAAGCCCTGATACTTGCCACTTTAATTTGTTGTTCTTTTGAAGGGTACATATATCCTTGAATACGAACAACGAGTTCCGCGCCTTTCATCACGGTATCACGGACGATTTCAGGCATGTTCGAATCATAGCAAATATTCGCCCCTATTTTTAGTCCCTTTGGTCCTTCCACCACCATCGTTTCCGAACCCGGATACCAAGGTTCTTTCGGCACCCACGGATTGATTTTGTGGTAGTTCATCCTGATTTTCCCGGTATCATCAATTAAGACGAAACAGTTATACGGATTGCCTTCCGGATTCATTTCTCCCGTGATGGAAAATACACCCCAGACTTTGTTTTTACGGCAGGCTTCTGCAAAAATGTCTGTTTCAGGACCCGGGACGGTTGTACACAACTCATTCCATTTTGTCGGGTGAAAACCCTGGGTAGAGTACTCCGGAAACACAATTAAATCCAACCCCGGATATCCCATTTTTGTGCCTTCAACAAAGTCGGCAATGCACCGGCAATTTTCGATCACCTCTTCTTTGCTTTCTAAAACCGGCACTTTGTAATTAACAACTGCAATTCCTACCGTATCTTGAGAAGAAGAAATAGAACCTACTGGCATGAGGATCCCTCCCATTTTTGATGTTCACTAAATAATATTGCAAGAACCATGCCAACTTTTCCGAAAACCTAAAACTATATTCTCCTTGAAGATGTAATAATTCCTTACATCAAATATGGACATTTTGTTTAAAACTGTATGAACACCGGTATACAAACTGTTCATTTTTTTGTAAATATTCTTGATTGCCAGCCTTTATTGTCTATAATAAGTGTAGGCTTTCCATTTTGTAATGAAAGGTGTCATGAGATGGTAAATGAAGGAATACGCATCGGACTGTTATTTTCATTGACCGGGCCCACAGCCGTTACGGAAACCGGGCAGTACAAGGCGGCGTTGCTTGCGATCAAGGAAATAAATGAAAAAGGAGGGATAAATGGGCATCCGATCACGTCTTTTTTTGAAGATATTGAGTCAGACCCGTCTGTAACCGTCGAAAAGGCTAGGAAGCTTATAGGGGAAAACCAAGTAGATATATTGTTTGGCACCTACACTTCCGCTTGCCGAAAAGCTTTGCTCCCGCTGTTGGAAGAAGAGGACATTCTTTTGATTTATCCGACGCTGTACGAAGGGAATGAAGCAAATCGGTGGGTATTTTACACCGGTGCTACACCGAATCAGCAACTGCAATTTTTTATACCGTGGATCATTACAAATCTCGGGCGAACTTTTTATTTGATCAGTTCTGATTATGTTTTTCCAAGGGAGACCAATAAACACATTAAGAAGCTTTCGAAGGAATACTACGCTGAAATATTGGGAGAGTCTTACTATCCGCTCGGAAGCCAGGATTTTGAACCGGCACTGCTTGAAATCAGCCGGCTTAAACCGGATATTATATTTTCCACATTGGTTGGCGACAGTGTTGCTGCTTTTTACAAACAATTTTACAGGAGCGGATTCGAACAGCCTATCTGCAGCCCGATTACAGCAGAAACAGAAATACACGCAATTCGTTCGGATTATCACCTGAACTTGTACTCTTCCTTTCCTTATTTCAGCTCCATTCAAACAAAAGAAAATAGAGCATTCGTCCGGCATTTTCAAGCGGAATATCACTCAAATGTGATTAGTTCGGTGATGGAAAATGCATACAACAGTATTTATCTTCTTTTTAATGCTTTACATAAAACGGATAAGGCAACAACCGGCGCTTTAAGAGCCGCATTGGCCCGGTCTTCTTTTACAGCTCCTCAGGGACCGGTTCACTTCGACGGGACCAACCAGCACTTATGGCAGCATTCCAGGATAGGGAGAGTCAATGGAAACGGGGGTTTTGATATTGTCTGGCAATCCAATACTCTGATAGAACCGGCGCCTTTTTTATTAAATACTCACCCGAAACCGACTTTCAAAAAGAACAACATCATTCAGCCTGATGACATGTATATAAAACAGGGCCGGCTGCGCCAGGAACAGAAAAAATGGGCCGAAACTTTTATCTTTTTTGAAAGTCTTGCGGAATTATTTCCTTTTTCCTTTTATTTGATCAGCCATTCCGGTCATTTGATCAAATCGTTTTTCTCTTCATCCGAAACAGCAATTTTCTTTCCGCCCGGTTCAAAATGGAGATTGGAAGATGCCGGAGAAAACGGATTTGGCAGGGCTTTAAAACGAAACGATTTGAGCGTCGTCACCGGGCGCCATCATACACATGCTTGTTTAAAAAATTTTACGACAGCCGGGATCCCGATCAAAATATTTCATGAAACAGCAGGTGTCCTTGGCATTGCCGGGAGCGCCGGCAGCCAGGCAAATGTAGAGCAGGCAGCCAGGCAGATTGCATTGCATATAGACTTGTTTTCAAAACTTGTGACCGAGAGGAAAAAAAGCAGGCTGCTTGAGCATATTTTGCAAGAAGCGATGGTGAAACGACGCCCTGAAGGCATGATCGTTTTATACCGGAACAGCACCGTATTTGCCAATGAGCAGGCAGAACAGATTGTCAATGACCAGCCCCTATTAATTGATGCTTTATCTTCAGACATTGCCGAGCTGGGCAACCGCCTTGTACCGGAAAAACATTTACGGAGGAGGATTGGAGATGATGCCTACGAAATCCGAATGCGACAATGGGAGGATTATTTTTTGATTTACGTCAAGCAGGGGGATAAGAAAGAGGGGGACAGCAATCCGGCTGCAAAAACTTCTTTTCAAAATATTATTGGAAAAGAACCCGCATTCCTTGATGCCGTTCATATCGCCAAAACCGCTGAGAAAACAGATGCAAATGTGCTTATTATCGGGGAAAGCGGCACAGGCAAAGAATTGTTTGCCAAAGCCATTCATCACGAAAGTTTGCGGAAAGACAAGCCCTTCATTGCCATCAACTGCGGCGCTGTGCCAAAAGATCTGATTCACTCAGAGTTTTTCGGCTATTCAGAAGGAGCTTTTACCGGGTCAAAAAAAGGTGGCAAAAAAGGCCTTTTTGAAGAAGCAAACGGCGGGACTGTTTTTCTTGATGAAATTGGAGAAATGCCGCTTGACTTGCAGGTTACGTTGCTAAGAGTGCTACAGGAAAGGGAAATTACGAGAATTGGGGAACACAAGCCTGTTCCGGTAGATGTCAGAATAATTGCAGCCACAAACAAAAATCTCCGGGATGAAATTGCCTATAACGGATCATTCCGGAGTGACTTATACTACCGTTTGAATGTATTTCAAATCGAACTCCCGCCGCTCAGAAAAAGGCCGGGTGATATTCAGAAACTATCGGAATATTTTCTATCACAATTAAACCAGAAAAACGGAACACGGAAAGAATTCGCAGCAGATGCCGTCCAAATTCTTAAACAGTATGAATGGCCCGGCAATATTAGAGAGTTGGAGAACATTATTGAACGCAGTTATTATTTATCCGGTTTTCATTCTGTCATACTGCCTGAATGTTTGGATCCCTATCTGCTAAATACGTATAACCATACACACCAGCAGGACCAAATGATTGAAGGAAAAGGAACAGAAGAAGAACCGGAAAAACAACATCTTTTAGCCTTGTTGGAGGAAACAGGCTTTAATATCAGCAAGATCTCAAGAATTTTAGGCGTTTCAAGAACGACGGTTTATAAGAAACTGCAACAATATGGCATCAAGCTGAAACGCTAAATCCAAATCCACAACGGAAAGATGGGGGGTTTTTCAAAATAAAATTTTGGAACGACCGCTCCGCTCCTGGCAATGCTTGAAAACATTACTTCACTCCATATTTATTTTTTCAAGAATCCGTCATCTTTGAAACGATTTATATTTTGTTCATCGTTCAAATGTACTGTTTGGGTTCTCCCGCCTTCGCACTTCGGGTATACCAAAACGAAAATAGGTTAATTTAGCCTTAATCCAAATATTTTTTGGCAGACCATCGTGGCCATGCTGGACAACAAGCACCTTTCATGCCGGCCGTTATTTTCTGTGCTATATTTGAACATACAATGGACTCACCAAAGACAGGAGTGTAAAAGAATGAACACAGTCATTGAAACGATTCTCAATCACCGGTCGATCCGCCATTATGAAGACCGACCGCTATCTGATGAACAAATCCGCCTGATTGTGGAATCCGCGCAGGCAGCCGCCACTTCTCATTTCGTCCAGGCTTATACGATTCTCGGCATTCAGGATCCCGGACGGAAGCAAAGATTAGCAGAACTGACCGGGAACCGCCATGTCGGAACATGCGGCCATCTGCTCATTTTCTGTGCCGATCTCCATAAACATGCACTTGCGGCGGAAATGGAAGGCGTAGATGCGCAAGATACACTTGAGACAACGGAAAAATTTATGGTCGCGCTCATCGACACGGCACTGGCCGCGCAAAACGCCGCGCTCGCTGCGGAATCGATGGGGCTTGGCATTTGTTATGTCGGAGGCTTGCGCAACCGGCTGCCGGAAGTGGCCGAACTTTTGAAAATCCCGCAATATGTCCTTCCGCTATTTGCAATGACAATCGGCTATCCGGCCGATCCGTCTGCGAAAAAACCGCGCATGGCGGCTGAGCATGTTTATTTTGAAGATGAATACCCGGCTGATGAACGTCTTTTGCGCGATCTGAAGGAATACAATGAAACGGTTTCGCAATATTACACAAAACGCACCGACGGAAAAAGGAACGATACCTGGACAGGCCAAATGGCACAATTTTTTAAAGAACCGTCACGCGTTTTTATGAAGGAATTTGTAGAACACCAAGGGTTTGATAAAAAGTAGAGGGAGCTGGCGCGTATTTTCCTCTGCCCGTCCCGGGGCACAAATTTAAACAGAACGGCGAGATACTACAATGAGTGGTGTCCCGCCGTTTTTACATTTTACTTTGGTGAAATATGGATGCATCTGCCATCCGGCGATTCCATTTTTTTGTATATCAATATTTCCTTTTTTCTGCTAAAATAGAATAAATGCTTTAGCACTGAAAAGCGTTTATCTAAAAAAGAAAAGTGAGATTGATAGAAATGGAAAAAAACCAACATCATTTGCAAAAAGGCTTGTCACCAAGGCATGTCCAGTTCATCGCATTGGCCGGGATGATCGGAACCGGCATTTTTAAAGGCAGCTCCGATACCGTCAGCCTTGCCGGCCCGAGTGTTGCCGTTTCTTACCTGATTGGCGGCGCGCTTTTATTCATTGTCATGTCAGCGCTGGGGGAAATGGCGCTCGTCCACCCCGGCCTCAACGTCCAAAATCTGATCCACAAAGCGTTCGGCAGCCGGGTTTCTTTCATTATTGGCTGGCTGTACTGGATTAACTGGGTCATTGTTACAGTCGTGGAACTGCTTGCAGCCGGGAGCTTCCTGCAATTCTGGGTTCCCCACGCGCCATTGTGGCTGCTCAGTTTGCTCTGCGCCGCTTTCATAGTCGGCATCAATTTAATTGAAGTGAAGTACTACGGCGAATTTGAATTTTGGATTGCCGGCATTAAAATCATCACATTAATCGTTTTTATCCTGCTTGGCGCGCTGATTATATTCGGTTTATTCCCCGGGACATCTTCCATGCTGTCCAACTATACAGCGCACGGCGGGTTTTTCCCGAACGGGCTTCACGGTACGTTCAGCGCTTTTCTGATCGTGATGTTTTCATACGGCGGCGCGGAACTGATCGGCGTTACCATTTCGGAAACGAAAGACAGCGAAAAAGTGCTGCCGCGTGTCATTAAACAGACCGTTGTCCGCGTCATGCTTTTTTATATTTTGCCCATCCTGATCATTTGCGGCATTATCCCGTGGAACCAGGTTTCTTCCGTGGAAAGCCCGTTTGTGCAGGTGTTCAGCCGCACGGGGATCCCCGCTGCCGCCCATGTGATGAATTTTGTGCTCTTGACGGCCGTTCTTTCTGCCGCCAATTCCGGCATTTATGCCACTTCGCGCACACTGTTCAACATGGCACAATCCGGAGAAGCGCCGCGCGCCTTTTTAAAAATTTCCCGGAAAGGCGTCCCGCTCACCAGTATTTTGCTGACCTCACTGTTTATTTTAGCCGGCGTGATTCTGGCCTATCTTACGCCGGATGAGGTCATCAGCTATTTGATGACCATCCCGGGATTTACCGTCGTCCTTGTCTGGATCGCCATCTGTGCAGCCGAACTGCGGCTCCGGAAGTCGTATGCAAAATTGCCTTCCTTCCGTGTAAAAGGGTACCCTTTCATGGTCTGGATTGCGCTGCTTACACTGGCAGGCATTTTCCTGTCCTTTTTGCTGGGCGGCGGCAACCCGATTGGTACAAGCGTCTGCCTCGCTATTTTAATCGTGCTGGTCGTCCTGTCACTGAAAATCAAAGCAAAGGAATAGGCTTGTGTTGATAAAACCGGTTTCCTTGGGCGTGCAGGGGACAGGCACGGGTGGATAGCGCGTATCAAACTGCCAGAATGGGCGGGCCCGCTAACCCGTTCGGACTATTGAATGGAAGCAACCATAATCCCCCCGCGCATCCTAAAACAAGCTTTTTAACACCAATCCGGCGTAAAGAAAAAACTCCCGACAGAGCGTAATCTGATGGGGGTTTTTTCTTTATCCCCCCATTCGTATAAATCCGATAAAAAAACTTGCAATAATTATATTGACTTCCATTTATTTTCTGATAAAATTTTAAACAACAAATTACTTATCAAGAGCGGCGGAGGGATCTGGCCCAATGAAGTCCGGCAACCTGCAGCGAGCAGCAAGGTGCCAATTCCAGCAAAATGGGTACCATTTTGAAAGATAAGCGCTTATCCTTTACTCGCTGTCTTTCCGTAAAATGGCGGAAAGATTTTTAATTTCTGCAAGGCCGGCCGTTTAAACCAGGATAGGCCCTGATGCGTATAATTCCTCTACATCAGGATGAATCAAATTTATGGATGAAGAAAGCGGGGAACATGAACATGCAAAAATTAATTGTCTTAGCACTTGTCGGCCTTGCCGCACAATTGGTGGATGGATCTCTCGGAATGGGTTACGGGGTGACTTCAACCTCACTCCTCTTGGCTTTCGGAATTGCGCCGGCTGTCGCATCAGCTTCTGTGCATTTGGCGGAGGTTTTTACAACGGCGGCTTCCGGGGTCTCACATATGAAATTTGGGAATGTCGATAAAGGGATCATTTGGAAACTGGTTGTACCCGGGGCTGTCGGCGCCTTTCTCGGGGCAACCGTTCTCAGCCATCTTCCTGCAAGCACATTAAAACCGTACATTTCTATTTTTCTGATCGCCCTTGGCCTCTATATTCTTATCCGGTTTCTGATCAACGCGCGCGGGGCGTTGAAAGTCAAAGAAAAGACCGGGTCTAACGTATTTTTTATCCCGCTCGGCTTTGTCGCAGGATTTTTTGATGCAACGGGGGGCGGCGGCTGGGGCCCTATCGCCACACCGGCTTTGCTGTCCAGAAATGACATCGAACCGCGGAAAGTGATCGGCTCGGTGGATACAAGTGAATTTGCCGTATCCCTGGCGTCAAGCATCGGTTTCCTTTTATCCCTCGGCGCTATGCAGATTAACTGGATCTGGACGATCGCCCTCATGCTTGGCGGCCTGATCGCCGCACCGATTGCAGCCTATCTGGTTAAAATTTTGCCGGCTCATTTGCTGGCTGTCATTGTCAGCGGCATGATTGTGTTCAGCAACGTGCAAACTTTATTAAAAATGGCCGGCGCCGGAAGCGGCTGGTACGGCGTTACCTATACAGCCATTGCGGCAATATGGGCAATCCTCATTTTCTATACAATCAGAAAACACAAGCGGGCAGTTGCCAGCGCCAGCGTAAGCGTCGCAGAATAAGGAACATGTTCGGGCAAGGGATCCATTGCCCGAATTGTTTTTACCTAAACAAATTTTGGCAAAAAATAAACATATACGCTTCTATGTGAAGAAACAGTGCCTTTTTTGCTCGCTTCCTTAATGTAGGCGGGCTCTATGTTAAGGAACAATATCTTTTTACCGCGCTTCCTTTACGTAGACGACCTCTATGTTAAAAAACAACATCTTTTTACCGTGCTTCCTTAACGTAGACGGCCTCTATGTTAAGAAACAACATCTTTTTACCGCGCTTCCTTTACGTAGACGGCCTCTATGTTAAGAAACAACACCTTTTTACCGAGCTTCCTTAACATAACCGGCCTGCCGATACCACGTAGCACCAGCAAAAATTATCCATCATAATTTTTTTCGAGATAGCACGCCTAAGTAAAGGCAACCGCAAACTCTTTTAATGACAAACAAAAAGCGTTCTGCATGAAGATCGTCCAGAAATTTTTTGCGGATCCAAACATAGCTTAGCCCGCGCCACATATACGCTAGATTTTTATATAAATTAAAACATGGGCAAAAAACATGGCTTAGCACGCGCCCCGTCCGGTTTGCCGCCCCAGTTTATGCCGCTGTCCGCCATGCCCACTATCCCTCCCTCGTCCGTAAAGTGTATTATGTTTAAAATGTAAAACCTGTTTTGCTATAATTATATTTACTGGTATTTTCCATTTTTTGAACGGAAAGAACGGTGTGTCTATGAAAACATTGATTTCGTCGCTGCAATGGATGGCATTTATGATCGCCGGGTCGATCGCGGCCCCGATTGCCATTGCGGCTGCTTTCCATTTCAGTGCAGGTGAGACTGCCCTGTTTGTGCAGCGGACGCTTTTTGTACTCGGGATCGGCGGCCTTTTGCAAGGCATTTTCGGCCACAGAATGCCAATCAATGAAGGGCCCGCCGGGCTGTGGTGGAGCGTGTTTGCCATTTATGCGGGGCTTGTCGGCAGCATGTACAGTTCAAGCACTGAATCTCTGCAATATTTGTCAGGCGCACTGATTGTAACCGGCATCTTTTTCTTCCTGCTCGCTTTTACCGGCCTTGTGGACCAATTAAATAAACTGTTTACACCGGTAGTGACATTTATTTATTTGCTATTGTTGGTGCTGCAGTTGAGCGGCTCTTTTATGAAAGGGATGCTCGGCATTACGGGGGCCCATCAGGAAGTCCGGCCGCTTGTTGCTGTTTTGAGCCTTGTCACAGTATTGCTTACATTCTATTTTGGTCATGTAAAGAAACCGTGGGTCAAGCAATATTCGATCATGCTCGGTTTGATTTGCGGCTGGATTTTGTTCGCGCTTTTCGGTGAAGCGCCGGCTATTACATTTGGGGAAAGCTGGTTCTCTCTTCCCGCCGTATTTGATTTTGGAAAACCGCGTTTTGATTCCGGCGCCATCACAACCGGTGTATTCATCGGGCTTTTGCTAACTGCAAATATGATTACGTCTGTGCGCGTCATGGGAAATGTGACGGGAGTCCGCCAAGAGCGGGTGCGGAGCAGTCTGTTCATATCCGGCATCAACCAGCTGCTTGCCGGCGTCTTTTCCGCTGTCGGTGCGGTGCCGATTGCAGCAGCGGCAGGCTATGTTGCACAAACCGGCATAAAAGTGCTGAAACCATTTTTGTACGGCGCTTGTTTCGTTTCCATTATTGCTCTGCTCCCACCGCTCGTGCATATCATGTCTGCGATTCCCGCGCCGGTCGGTTATGCCGTTACCTTTGTGGTCTTCACACAGTTGGTCGGCCTTGCCTTAAATGACCTTGAAAAAAGCCCGGACAAAGAGATTGCCCATACAACAGCGGGCATCTCCTTCCTGGTCGGAATCGGCGCAATGTTCTTACCCGCTCATGCGACCGAACATTTGCCAATGGTCGTGGCAACTTTTCTAAACAACGGCTTAATCCTTGGATCTGTAGTCGGCATTTTGACAGAACAGCTGCTGATTTGGAGAAAAAAAAGAAAAATGCAGGAAAACAGCATCCGCGAGCAGTAATGCCAAACAGCAGGGAATGCTCTGCTCCCATTTGCACGGAGTCCCGTGTCACCAACCGGATGCAGGCTTTGCTGCAATCATCAAAATGGCCTGCATCCCTTGCCTTACATACAGCCGCGAACCCTTTGCGGCGGTCAGGGGTGCAAAAATGCCGGGAGATTCCCGGCATTTTTTATATCCGCTTCAGTTTTCCTTCTTCACACACGATTACCGACCGGCTTCCTCAAGCAGCCCCATTTCGATGCAGGTCGGGATAGACAGTTTCACCGTCCGTTTTTCGAACCGGATGGCCATGGTGTCGCCGTTGATCTCTACAATTTCACCATGGCCAAACACACGGTGCCGGATTTTTTTGCCGGCCACAAAAGCGGAGGCATCCTTCATTGCATTCGGGTTCTGCGGGATGGAGACCGTCTTTTTGCCGATTCGGGCAACTGCCATGTCCGGCTTTGTTTTTGCCGCCTTTTCAACATTGTTGACAATTTCCTTCACCGCTGCAACAAACGGCGAGTCCATTGTCCGGGTTCGGTCCCGTTTTTCATAGCTGACCATTTCCAGCGACTTTTTCGCGCGCGTCATGGCCACATAAAAAAGACGGACCGATTCTTCCATCAGTAACTCATCTTCTTTTTCATCGTCACCCGGAATGATCCCATTCACCAGGTCAATCATATATACTTTTTCAAACTCCAAGCCTTTAGAGCTGTGAAACGTCGAAAGCGTCACAGCATTCCGGCCTTTGTTCCCTTTCGCCGTTTTTAAAATTTGCGCCAAATGCTGAAGACGCGCGGCAAATTCCTCCATGGTGGAAAGCGTGTCCGCGATTTCTTCGAGTGTGTTTAAAATGCCAATCAGGGGATCCTTTCGAAATCCTAATCTTTTGCACATGTTTTCGAGCGCTTTTTCATAGCCGAGCCTGCCGCGAATAACATGAATCGCATCCAGCGGCGGCATGCCCCGCATTTCCCGGAACGTCTCCTTTACTTCACGCACTTTTTGGACCTGGTAGTCCTTCAAATGTGCGTATTGGATTAAATTGTCAAAAACAGATTGGTTATTATGGATCCCCTTTACCGCTTCCATCTGCTGTTTCGTAATATAACCGTCCAGTTTCGAATGGACCTGCGCGAGGATATCCGCCCGTTTATCGGTAAACGTGAGCCGCATCACATTCAAAATATCCTGGACGACCCAGTGGGAGAAAAAGCGGTTGTCGGTATCTTTGAGATAAAACGGAATCCCTTCCCGGTCAAATTCGTTGATCAGGGCAATCGAAGACATATTGTTGCGGTACAGCACGGCAATTTCCGAGAAATTTTCGGATGCGGCAATGTTTTGGGCCAAATATTTTGCCTGGTATTTATAATCCGGCAGGCGCACAAACCGGATCGGCCCGGCAGGCGGGTTTTCCGTGAACATGTTTTTATCATAGCGGTGCTTGTTGCGCTTGATAAACAGGTTGGCAGTCGTGACAACCTCTTGAGATGACCGGTAATTTTGTTCCATAAATAAAATTTTCGCATCCGGATACACTTTATTAAAATTTAGCAAGTAGGACGGCTCCGCACCCCGCCAGCTGTATATTGACTGATCATCATCGGCGACAACGCACAAATTGCGATGCCGGCGCACAAGCTTTTCAACAATGGCATGCTGTACCATGGACGTATCCTGGCTCTCATCCGTCAGCACATAGTCATAACGCCCCTGATACATACGGAGAAGATCAGGATCACGCCTTAATATTTCATTCGCATGCGTCAGCATATCATCAAAATCAAGAAGCAGCTGTCTGGTGCCCTGCTTTTTAAATGCCTCATACTCCTTTAAAATCCGGGCAGCTTCCGGCACACTCGTCGCCACCTTCCTCCATTTTGCAGGCGGGATCATCTTGTTTTTGATATAGCTGATATACGTCTGCAGTTCCTCCAGCTGGTCTTCCGTGATCTTCTCTCCATGAATGGCCTTGTACACATTCCGCAAGATTTTTTTCTTATGGTACGGTCCTGCCTCGCCTTCAATCAGCAAGAAAGGAGCATTGTTCCGTCTGAAAAATACGCGGACGAGTTCAAAAGCAAGGCTGTGGATCGTTGAAAAATCAACGGGCGGAAGATTCGGAAAAAGCTTTCGGAACCGGTCTTTCATGTCAGCGGCAGCGGCCCGGCTGAACGTAATGGCTTTGATCCGTGCAGGTGCCACCCCTTTTTCTTCAATTAAATAGCCGATCCGCATGATAATTGTCGTCGTTTTTCCGGACCCGGGAGAAGCCAAAAGCAAAAGCGGACCTTCCGTTTGCTTTACGGCCTCTTGCTGCACTGCATTCAGCACAATTCCGGACTCCTCTTTTTTACGGGTAAAAAAGTCTTGTTTCGTGTCCATTGACATTGCTCCGTTCCAATTGCTTTGGTTTAATAGTAGCATATTGGAACGGAGTGTTGACATAAAATCTAACCATTCAGTTTTGACAACTGTCTCATATGTATAAAAATAGTTCTCAATCGCATTCGAAGGCTGCCTTCAACATCTCACAATCGAGAAAAGCTTGACACATACCTCGTCATAAAAGGTTTTGCCTATGACGACATTTTCCTATGTCCTCCCTTTTTTTCATTTTCTATAAAAGAAAAATTTCTGCATGCATGCCGAAATTCCTTTTAAAAAAATCAGAAGGGAAAGGTTTTGGATTTCCAAGTAAACATGCCGGCTGTACTGGAAATCAAGGTACCCGCTCCGCCTACGCGGTGTACCGATGATGGCCACGCTTGCCATCCCCGCTGATTTTAGAGTACCACCGGTTTGTTAAATTATGATGAAGAGAGATTAAAGAATTTACAAAGATGCGGAAAGAACGGGGATATGTATCCCGTGCCCCGAAAAAGGGGAGCGGGGAAGGCTTACCAGCTGGATTTTTTTACGCCTGGAATCTCGCCTTTATACGCAAGTTCCCGGAAACAGATGCGGCAAAGTTTGAATTTGCGGTATACCGAATGAGGACGCCCGCACCGCTCACAGCGTGTGTAAGCCTGAACTTTAAATTTCGGCTCACGTTTTTGTTTGACAATCATCGATTTCTTTGCCATGACGTTTGCCTCCTTTCTATGCGTTAACAGTTTATTTTACTATAAATTCAATAGAAAAGATAGTGGAATATTTTGGAATTATAAGTAAACCTTTCTAAATAATTTTTCAAATCACATGATACTTCGTTCATCTTAATATAGAGATGCAAAAAATTCACCTTAAAAAGAAATCAAATGGAGAAGCAACTTCTCCATTTGATTTCTTTTAGTTATTTGGGTTTTTAAGTAGGGCTTGCTGAATAAGCAAAAATTCCAGATTTGACAAGGATTTTGGCTACTTTTGTCGAATATAAAGTGTAAGGATTTCATAGGAAACATGTAAAAAACCTTGCACTTGGAGGCTGTTGCGATGTACAAAAAGACCGAACATCAATTAACTTTTGTAGATGATTTTTTTCTACCCTTCGGTGGAAAATTAAATAAAGAAAATCGCTGGGTCCGTCTTGCTGAAATGATTCCTTGGTGGATGGCGGAAGAAAAGTATGCCAAGTCCTCCAAGAAAAAATTCAAAGGCGAAAAGGCTTATTCTGTCAGAATCGCTCTTGGGGCTCTTTATATCAAAGAACGGCTTGGGCTGTCTGACCGGGAAACAGTCGAACAGATCACAGAAAACCCGTATCTTCAGTATTTTATCGGCTTGCCTGAATTCCAGGAAAAAGCCCCATTCGACCATTCTCTGATGACTCGTTTTAGAAAACGTTTGGGCGCAAATATCATCAACGAACTGAATGAATGGATCGTCTTGGAAGAACAAAAACGTCAATTGGAAGAGGAAAAGAGCAACGATGATGATCATCACGACGACAATGATGATGACGTTGATGACGATCATGGTAGTGATGATCATTAACCTTCTGGTCCTGCTTCGGAAGAGACTCAACTGAATCGGTTTCTCCTAAAACGCATAACAAAGGAAAGCTCATTCTGAACGCAACCTGTGCACCGACTGATATTGCTTACCCTACAGACCTTGGGTTGTTGAACGAAGCCCGTGAGAAATTGGAGCATATCGTTGATGTCCTGCATGAACCACACAAAAGGAATTACATAAGCCACGGACCTACAGAAAAAGAGCCCGCAAGGACTATCTTTCTGTCGCTAAGCAACGTAAAGCTGGCGCCCGGAAAATCCGGAAAGC
>NZ_ALAS01000151.1 GCF_000290615.1 Heyndrickxia coagulans DSM 1 = ATCC 7050 | reverse complement strand
TTTTTCGCTTGTGTTACCCATATCAGGACACATCCCTTCGTTAATATTATATTTCACTAAAGGGTGTCCATGAAACTATACTAGCATCAATATCTGTCATCCTTCCTGATAATAAAAAAGGACACCAAACGACAATTTCCTTGCCATCTAGTGTCCTGGGTTTTTCCCTTAGACTTAAACATATGCATCTATTTTCGGTAGCATCCACCGCAACTCATCGTAATAGTTTGGATAGAATTCCCGCAACCAGATAATACGTCCACGTTCAGCACCGTCTGTCGTCGCCCAACCAGTGTTACGGATCCAGTCGCGTGTTTGGTATTTTTGATAATCATATAATTTAGGATAATCCAAATTTCGAGATACGATATAAGCCCATACGTCTTTTGCATCCCAGTAGGCAATGGGCGCACATCGGTAAAATCCCTGCTTGTTCTCAAATGTCACACCAAAAGATGTGACCATCCATTTCCTTTGAGCTGATTCTTGTTTGCGGATACCCCAAAAGATTCCGTTATAGCCATGTTCTTTTGCCCATTTATCAGAGACATCCTTCTTTAAAACTTTGAGTGCCTTATTTTGCATGTTCGTTGTTCGATTGATACCCGGAATTCCGAACTTTTCCCAAACCTCTTGTATTGGGCGACGGTCAGCAAAATATGCTCTACTAATATTTATTTTATATCGCTCCTGTGATAATTCAATAGTCTCATATATTTCTGGGAGTTTATAGTCGCTATCCATGAAGTATACGGGGATCTCATCCATCACCTGGCTTAATAAATCCAGCATCACGAGACTATCCTTCCCAAAGCTAACGGATGCAGACCACTTAATGCCTTCTATTGCCAGTGCTTCGCGAATAATTTCTAAACTTCTTGATACTTTTCTTTTAAATCCCGGCAGCGTCGCACGCAGCATGTACGTTTCTTTCTCTGCTTCTGTCATCATTTGTTTTCGCGTCCCCTTTTGCCAATATTTTTGTAACTCCCATTCCCATTTGCCGTTTAAGCCCAACACCCGCAAATTCAGCAAACCGAAAAAGAATATTTGCTTTTTGAACGTATGCCTCATCTCCGTAAAATTTAAATCCAACTTTTCCATAAAAAACAGTGTATGGCCTGTAGTCGGCTATTTTTTGCGTTGCTGAATGTATGTTCAAAAATTTAATCACCGTATATTCCCTGGTATTTTCACCGTGAAAAGGGATTTTAATATCGATTTTATCTGGAAAAAGCTGGTTCCACCTGTCTTTCAAACTCTGTAAAATATGATTTGGATCTGGGATCGGTGTATCATATCCTTTTCGGGAAAACGTCGTATTGTTAAACTGTACGAGAATTGTCACATTGTCATATTTCTTATTTAACAAATCTTTATATGAAACATCACGCAAAATTTCGATACCATTCAGGTTTTTAAAAAATGGTTCAATCTCCAAACCTATCACATTGACAATGTCAGGCAATTCAATACTAAACGGATTGTATTCGTGGTTATCGTGAACCATTTTAGACAGCACAGGAGAATGTTTATGAATGATCGCCAATACTGCATCATACATGGCTTTTCCATCATCAAATTGGATAGGTAGTTTTATTTTAAGCAAGCTGATCTCTCCTTACATTTGGGATAATACACGGCACCTGGCCCGTATGTAGGTGATAGGGCGGTTTCATTCGTATTTTCTTAATTTGATATGCTTGACCATCGTCCGGAAGTTCACCTTTAAACGGGCGTGCCCGCATGATTCCATACGGACCGATATCTGTATAATCGTCTTCGCTTTCTTCTATGGCCCATTCTCGTATATATCCATAGCCTTGAGATGCTTTCTTGCCAATATTCGTTATATGAGCAAGCAAGTGCCGGATCCCGTTTGGATCACCAACCGCGTAAAATTCAATATCACTTACGATTCTGATCATTTGTGGCATGCGGTAAGCTTTAAACTCACCGGACGCACCGTTTATTTTGCCGCGCTTTCCACCAAAATCAACGTAATAAGCCGCGTCAAAATCGTTTACTTTCTTATGCCAGTACTCAACGGTTTCAGCATATTGCTTATAAAATCCTAGAGATACTTTCCACCTTCCGTCCTCATCTTTAGCTAGAGGAAGATCTGGTTCTATTAGGTTATCTGGCTTTAAATTGTTATTGAGCAGATCGTCCGGATGGTTTTCCAACATCCACGCATAGGCCAATATGCTGTCGAGATTAAAAATGCCATCATTGGAGTTCACGCGCCCGTCCAAAAGACGGGCCGTGATCTTCAAATTCTTCATTTCACCTCACCTGCCAGCAGCTTGGTGAATTCTTCTTTGTTGTCAATTAAATAAGCATCATACATTTCCTGCAGATGAGCATCATATGCAGCCTTTGCCTGTTCTGCGGTCGTTCCTAGCTTGATAAATTCCTGTCCAATCTGTGCAAATTGTTCGCGTCCGTCTTCCGTTACCAATTCCATATCGGCTGCAACCAATCCAAAACCCTTGCCGCTCATGCCCCCAAGGTAAGGCTGCTTCTGCCATTCGTGCAGGGCTGATACAAATGCCCCAAGCTCTAATTCATCGCAGATAATATCCCAACGGTGCCATAGTTTCGTACCGGCCGCTAAATATTCGACGCCGTACCGCATTTGTGTAGCTGGGCCATCTTTTTCTTTCTTCTTTTTGGTGGTTTCTCCCTCGAGTAATTGCTGTTCTCCTTGTCCAATTAAAAACTGCTCCGCAAGATTCACATTCTTCTCGTCATCTTTCCGGGTAAACTCAATCACATTTGTAAAATGTCTCCAACTATAGTCGGACTTTTCAACATAACTTGGGATGATATTGTTCGTTTCCCTGCAGACAGGATAAACAAATGTTTGCTTTAGCTTTCCATCCAAAATCTGATTTCCGACGCCTCCGCCAAATAGGGAGACAAATGGAAGGGCCTTGCGGATGATCTTAGCCTGGTCAATATCCAGTGCCTGGGCCCCACCAATTGAGCCGCCGCTGAAAAGCAAATGGAAGGCTTTTAACGGGACACGAATATCTAACCGGTTTAGTAAGTAACGCGCCCCACAGTCCCGCAGCATGCCTCTCAAAGCATTTCCCGTATAAACAAATACTTCCTCCGGCTTTCCATCGTTGACGACTGTAGCCGTGTTCAGAAAACTTTGAGTTGATTCACTTTCCCCGATATGGCTTAACGGTTGCAACAATGTATAAATGGTTTCTAAACGGTAATGATTCATCTTAGTTTTCCTCCTTCAATAAAGTTCAATTATCTCTCATTTACTCGCATATTCTCCAAATTTCATAGGTATTTGATTTACACCTAATCGTTGTC
>NZ_ALAS01000150.1 GCF_000290615.1 Heyndrickxia coagulans DSM 1 = ATCC 7050 | reverse complement strand
GAATTTTAGGAGCTGGCAAGCCTTTTTTTATGCCATGAAGCTCTGCACTTTTTTGTTGCAGAACTCTGTACTTTCATTTTGCACTAAACAACTAATTTCATATCATCTAGCCACAAGTGCTTTATTCACAACTTCTAATGCTTATTTCACCACTTGTAGTTAATAAAATTCATGGGAATGTTTTCTCCGTTTCATATATCAAAAGCCCCCCCCTTCATTGATCACTACGATTATAAAAAACAACAACCTTATCGAGTGTCTAAATTCATTAGAGGGCTAATGAAAGGATGGTGAAATTTATCCCTGTTCGATCATTCTTGCGAATGCCTCATCAGGGTTAATTGTGTTAAATAATTTTAACCAGTCTTGAAAATCGCCTTCATAAAGGACCTTACCTTTGTGTAGCAAAATTAAATGCGAGTCAATATAAGATAAGTCTTGAAGTTGATGTGTAGAGATTATGCAGATACGCTGATTTTCAATTAATTTCTTAAATTTATTCATAATTTTTAATCTTGATGAAGGGTCAACACCACTTGTCGGTTCATCAAAGATATATAATTTTCTCTCAATACTACTGAGAAGGGCTATGAAAAGCCACTTTCTTTCACCAACAGACATCTTACCAATTTTCATAGACCACAGGTGTGCCATTAATTCTCTTTCCCTACTATCCAAAAAGTCCAAGTAGTCATCAATTTGGTTACTTCCTTTTTTTCCAGATAATCTAGCTACAAACTTTGCAAAGTCTTTTCCTTTAATTTCGGGTGAGAAAAATATATTTTGAGTTAGATAAAGCATTTCCTTTTTATCAGGTAGTGATATTTCGCCTGTTTCCGGAGTTAAGTTCCCAGTTAAACAATCAAATAAAGTTGTTTTTCCAGCACCATTAAGTCCAACGATAACATTAAGCTTTTTAGTATTTAACGTGAAAGTAACACCATTCAACACATAATCTTTTGCTTTTTTATACTTATATTTCAAGTTAAAAACATGCAATTAATTTTCCCCCTAACGAGATGTTAACGATAAAAGATTAAATCGTTTAATAATAAAAAGTCCAACTACAAGGTATAGAAGAATCGATAAAAGTAACAGATAAAAATTATACGTATAATCTATGCCCATTAGCAGATTAATGACTATTTCCGTAATTTCATGAATGATATAATACGGATTTACATAGTTTAATAGATTACTACTTCTGCTATTTAATGAGAGAAAAAAAAGAGGATAAACTAATATATTCATAATTGTAGATAAATTATTAAACTTAATTGGAATAGCGGCGATTGAGACACTTGCAATAGCTAACGGGAAACTCACTAGTAATACTATTAAAGAAGATAATAACAAATTAAAAGAAAAGGCTCTGTAATAAATGGAAACTATACTTGTAAATAGAAGCAAACTAATTGCCCCGAAACTAATTTGTGTTAAAAGGATCGCAGTTAGAAAAGTATATCTATTGCCTGTAATCATTACATAAGTCTTTAATAAACCATATTCTCTAATTCTAGCTATTTGAAGTCCTATACCGTTTATGTAAGTTGATATAATAATGAATACCCAAAAAAAGGAAATATACTGAACTATTTCTTTTTCGTCTGTAGCATCGTTTAAAAAACCTCTTTGAAATACAAGAGCTATTACTACTGGAAAGATAACAGACCAAATAAGAGCTATTTTCTCTGCTAGTAACATCTTTAAGTACAGAAGATAAAATGCTAGTACTTGACGCATAGTATTTCTCCTCACTTTTCATTTAGTAGTCCGTAATAAGAAAAAGGTTGCTCAAAGAATTTTTTAAAAAATCACAAAAATATTCATAAGTAATTTCCTTTAGATTTTCCATCGTTTTATTCAAGTTGTTATAGTCAACTATGCTTCGGTTGTTACCTGAATCCGTGACGAAAATATAACAAACGCCGTTAATAGGTAGATTTCCCAAGAGTAAGGATATAGTGGTGTCCGACTATTCGATAAA
>NZ_ALAS01000149.1 GCF_000290615.1 Heyndrickxia coagulans DSM 1 = ATCC 7050 | reverse complement strand
TATAATGGACCCATAAAACTAGACACAAAATGAGGAGCTGTTAAAGTAGGTTTATGAGAAAAAGTTATACGCCTGAATTTAAAACTCAAGTCGTGCTAGAGGTCTTAAAAGAAGAAAAAACGATGAACGAAATTGCTTCTGCTCATGGAATCCATGTGAATCAAATTCGCCAATGGAGAAATGCTTTTCTTGAACAGATGCCAAAAGTCTTTGAAAAAGGCAACAAAAAAGTTGAAAAAATGAAAGCCGAGTATGAACAGACCATTGAAAGTCTCTATGCG